>CAXTGN010000105.1:0-1514 GCA_964243455.1 uncultured Acidobacteriaceae bacterium | reverse complement strand
GCAACCTGATCCCTCCCGCGAACTGCCGGTCCTCTCCATTGCGAACGGCCGCGTCACCGCACTCCACGTCGGTCTCGGCGACATGGTTCACAAGGGCCAGCTCGTGATGGAAGTGCAGTCCCCCGATGTGACCACCGCCTTCGACACCTACCTCAAGGCCGTCGCCGACGAACAGCTCGCCAATACCACCCTCACCCGCGACAAGCTGCTCTATGACAAGGGCGCCATCGCCCAATCGCAGCTCCAGGTCGCCGAAAACGGTGAGACCGACGCTCAGGCCGATTTGAAAGCCGCCGAGCAGCAGCTCCGCATCCTCGGCGTCAGCAAGGATCACCCCGGCGACACCGTCAAGGTCTACGCGCCCATCACCGGCGTCGTTGTCGCGCAGAACACGACCACCGCCGGCGCCGCGGGCCTGACCGCCACCGGCGCTACCGGCTCCCTGACCGTCGCCGACCTCACTCACGTCTGGGTCGTCTGCGACGTCTACGAAAACGACCTCGCCCAGGTCCACGTCGGCGAAGGCGCCGACATTACCCTGAACGCCTTCCCGGGCCAGGTCCGGAAAGGCACCATTTCCGACGTAGGCGCCATCCTCGATCCCAGCCTGCGCACGGCCAAGGTCCGCATTCAGGTGCCCAACCCCGGCCAGCAGCTGCGCATCGGCATGTTCGCCACGTCGACCTTCCACGGCGCCAAGGCACAAACCGCGTTGGTCGTTCCGGCCGACGCCATCCTCCATCTGCACGACCAGGATTGGGTTTTCGCCCCCGCCAATGCACCCGGCGCCTTCCGACGCGTCGCTGTGAAAACAGGGCAGACGTTGGCGGGAAATGCCGTGGTGATCAACAGCGGCCTCCATGAGGGCGATCAGGTGGTAGCCAAGGCGCTCGTCCTCGAAGAAGCGACGGAGCAGTAGAGCCAGACATGATCCGCACGCTCGTCGACTTCGCCCTGAACAACCGCTTCATCATCCTGGTGTTCGGCGTCCTGCTGTTCATCTGGGGCGCCATCTCCTTTCACAACCTCCCCGTTGAGGCCTACCCCGACGTTGCCAATAACTACGTCGAGGTCCTCGTCCAATGGCCCGGCCGCTCCGCCGAGGAGATCGAGCAGCAGGTCACCGTTCCCCTGGAGATCGCCGTCGCCGGCATCCCACACACCTCGTCGCTGCGCTCCTTCACCCTCGCCGGTCTGTCTGACCTCAAGCTCACCTTCGACGACTCCAGCGTGAACGACTGGAACCGCGAGAAGGTCCTCGAGCGCCTTTCGCAGATCACGCTCCCAAGCGGTCTGCAACCCCAGATCGGCACCGACTGGAGCCCCGTCGGCCAGATCTATTGGTACACCGTCGAAAGCACCAACCCCGCCATCGACACCATGGCGCTCAAATCCATCGAAGACTGGACGCTTGAAAAGGAATTCAAGAGTGTCCCCGGTGTCGTCGACGTCGCCAGCTTCGGTGGGCCCACGCGCGAGTACCAGGTCATCCTCGATCCCGAAAAGCTCGTCGC
>CAXTGN010000104.1:0-11962 GCA_964243455.1 uncultured Acidobacteriaceae bacterium | reverse complement strand
GTAGGCACGTTAGGGCCGTAAATGTCAGCATCCAGCAAACCCACTTTATAGCCGAGCTTGGCCAGGGAGATCGCCAGATTCACGCTCACCGTGGTCTTGCCGACGCCACCCTTACCCGACCCGACCGCCACGACGTGCTTGATCCCCGGAAGTGACTGCGGTGTGGGCTGCCCTGGCATACCGTGTCCCATGTGTCCCATATCGAACCTCACCCCTCCTGATTGGATGTGCCGCAGCGGAGGAATCTGCTTTTCCGGAGCTCTAGATGTTCCAGACGTGCCCGATGGCCGCGCGGATTTCTTTCTTTCGTAACACCTCGTCCGTCCGCATGGCGCGGCGGTTGGCCGCGTCTTCAAAACGCCGCTTCTGGTGCTCGGTCTCCGGCGTTACGGCGGGTACCTCGATCTTTTTGCCGAACATGTCAACGGCCACATACGTAAGGTAGGCCGAAGCGACGTGCCGCATGCCGGTACCGCCGAGTACGTCCTCCACCATCGCCTTCACCCCGACCTCCATGGACGTCTTGAACGCCCGGTTAACGCTGGCTTTCAGGATCAGCAACTCGCCCACCTTCACCGGAGCCACAAAGTCCAGATGATCCATGCTTGCGGTCACCGTGATGGAGCGCGAGTGCCGACAGGCGGCAATTGCACCGACCAGGTCAATAAATTGCATCAGGCGACCGCCGAAAAGATTGCCAATAGCGTTGGCATCGTTCGGGAAGATGATCTCGCTGCGCTCGGCCTGGGACTCACTCACGGTCCGGCTCACTACGCTTTCCGTCATGTTTCCATTCTAAGGCTCAGGGGACCTGAGCGTAAGTCCGGCAAGCTGGCTAGACTGGGTCTCATGGACAAGATCGCCATGCTCTCCGAGATCCTCGCGCAAAACCCAGCTGACAGCTTTGCTCGCTACGGCCTGGCCATGGCCTACGCGGCCGAAGGGCGCAACGATGAGGCGTTGCGGGAGTTTGCCTCGACGACGGCGAACAATCCAGACTACGTGCCCGCCTACCAGATGTCCGCCCAGACGCTGATCAAAGTCGGTCAGAATGAGGCGGCTAAGGCTCGGCTAAGCGAAGGTCTCGCCGCCTGCCAGCGAACAAACAATGCCCATGCCGCGAGCGAAATGCAGGCTATGCTAGACGACCTGAGCTGAAGTCTCGGTGACTGCGTCAGACGCAACATCTGACGTATTCTGTGCAGGAGCGAGGTGAAGTCATGGAAACAGCGGCTCTCGTTTCAGTCGATACCTATCTTCAAACCGCCTATCGCCCTGACTGCGACTATGTAGACGGCGAAGTGTTGGAGCGCAACGTGGGAGAGATTCCGCACAGCCGGCTACAGGGGCTTTTCCGCGATCTCTTTGTTCGCCATCAAGCTGAATGGCAGCTGGAAGCACTCACAGAGGTGCGCGTACAGGTCTCTCCGGCCCGCTTCCGCGTCCCGGATGTCACAGTGATCTCCCATGAGGCGCAGGACGCTCTGATCGTTCGTGCTACTCCGGCCCTCTGCATCGAGATTTTCTCCAGCGAAGACCGCATGAGCCGGATGGAGGAACGCGTCGCCGACTACCGGGCGATGGGTGTCCCCGCAGTGTGGGTGCTTGATCCGTGGCGTCGCGTCGCCTATCTAGGAACGCAAGACGGCCGGCTCACTCCAGAGGAAGGCACCTTGACGGTTCCGGGCACCACTGTGAGTGTGACTGTGGAGGAAATTTTTGCCGAGCTGGACCGCCTGCAACAGCGTTCAGGCGAGCGGTCCAACTCCGGGTAGGAGCTCTTTCGGGCGGCTGACTACTTCAACCGCACAGGCTGCGCATGGATCTTGATACGGAACAGCTGGTACGGCTTCTGCCGCTCATCCTGTCCGTTGTGCATCGTGGGCTGACGGTGCAGCTGGTTCGACGTGAGGTACAGATAGCCATCCGTCGCAACGCTCATGGTGTCCGGCCACAGGATGCGCGGGTCGTGCGCGATCGTCTCGGTCAACCCGGTCTGCGGGTTCCAGCGGTGGATGGAATCCGTCACTGGATCGGTCATATAGACGTTCCCGGCAGCATCCGATTCCAGGCCGTCTGAGGGCATCTTGCCGGTCACTATGCGTACGGTCCCTGCTACCTGAGCGTCGCTCTTGGTTTGATCCCTCAGCATCTCGGTTGAGACCGCATACAGCTTCGTCCCGTTGATCGGGCAGTAGTACAGGTCCTTGCCGTCAGCCGAGATCGCGATACCGTCAGCGGCGAAGTTCACGGCCTTGGGCGGCTTGCCGGGCAGGGTCTGGTAGACCGGCCGGCCTTCCGCAAACATCAGGAACTGGTCCTCTGAAACCGTGCTGGAATGCTGATTAAGTCGACGCCAGCTCTTGCCCGTACCGAGGTCGACGACCACGATGGCGTTCGGTCCTTCGCTGGAGCTGTCGGTAATGTAGGCCGTGCCGTGGATGTTGTCACTCGGCTGAGATCCTGACGGGCAGCTGCGCTCGGCCATGGGGTGTGCCGGGTCTTTGGGAGGAGCGTTCGGGTTCGGTGCAGGCTTGCTGCCAATCATCGTTGTGCAGTCCTGCGGGCCGGGGTTGCCGGCGCGCAGATCAAACCGAATGTCGTTCATGTAGCTGTTCGTTCCCGCCGTCTCGGGCGGCAGCAGGATCGTCTTGACCACCTGGTTTGTCTTCAGATCGATGGCGACCAGCTTGGCGCCGCCAGGGACGGTGTTCTTCAGCAACGGCGCGCCGGTATCCAGCGCCCACAGGCGATCCTCCGGGTCGACAACCACCGACTGTACGCTGACAAAGTGCGTCTGATTGGTGGCCTCGTCCATAAAGGCGTTGGGGTTCGGCAGCTTCCGGCCAGCCCAGTCGTTGATCTGCGCGTTCGGGTAAGCCACGGCCTTGCCCCTCACGATTTCGGCCACGGTGAACGGGATATCGTCGCCCCAGCGGGCAAAGTTCACGAAAATACGTCCCGTGTGCGAGGCCGTTACGCCCTCGGGCATCGGGCCAGAAAATGTCGCAACGCTTTCGAGTTGGCCTGCGGGTCGGTCGATCGCGGCTTGCTGAGCGTACGCGGAGGCAAAAGGGAACAGAAGAGCAAGACTTAGCAGGGCGGGATGTTTCATCGGTGCATAGGACGGCGGGGTGCTGTCTGCTGTTGGCTACGGGCGCTCAGTCCCTGCGCAGCCTAAAGAAAGTGCGGCTATGGTGAGCGGAACGACACAGCTATGAGATTCGTCAAGGCCATGACATGCCTCCGCTGATTTCTTTGTCCCGTTTGTCTGCCCTCAGGCCGGATGATGGCACTCTCTGCTGGGGATCAGCTACGTCCAGGAGGCGATGTTTGCCACGGACCCCTGGCAAGATGCTGGGTGGGCTTGCCACCTGTGTGGTCGTGCTGCTGAAGCAGGATGGCACGGTGAACGTGGCCAGCGCCGGCCACCCGGTTCCTGCCTAAAGGGACCGAACTCCACATCGCGCATACCGCCGTGGCGTTCGAGCAAAATGACGCATCACCGTGGTGACCGCCACACGACTGCGTGTCGGCGCTGAGTCGCGCACCTCGCTGATAGCGCCTGAACTTGTAACCCGACCGGCTTAGATGTTCTAGCGGTCGTCTACCTCCGTGCGGCCTGGTCGAGCCATGAGTTCGCGAATAGCTTCACGTGGTGGCTTGTTCTCGTGCAGGATCGCGGCCATCTGTTCTGTAATGGGCATCTCGACGCCGTACCGCGCCGCGAGCCCGAGGGCAGCTGTTGTGGAGCGAACCCCCTCGGCCACCTTGCCGTTCAGCCCTGCCAGGATCTCGGGCAAGTGCCGCCCCTTGCCGAGCTCGATGCCCACGGTCCGATTGCGACTCAGACCGCCGGTGCAGGTGAGTACGAGGTCGCCCATGCCGGCCAGGCCGGACAGTGTCTCACGGCGGCCACCGCAGGCCATGGCTAGACGGGTGATCTCCGCCATGCCGCGCGTGATCAGGGCGGCTCCGGAGTTCGCCCCAAGGTCCAGCCCGCTCACGACACCTGCTGCCAGCGCGATCACGTTCTTGAGCGCGCCACCCAACTCCGTGCCGATCACATCGTCATTCCGGTAGACGCGCAGGCTCGGAGATGTGAAGTCGTCCTGTAGCCGTTTGCCGAGAACCGGGTCGCTCGTGGCCATCGTGATTGCGGTGGGCCTGCCAGCGGCTACTTCCTGCGCAAAAGAGGGTCCGCCAAGGGTGCCAAAGACGTTTTCGGGGGCATGCTCGGCCGCAACCTGCGCCATGCGAAGGAATGTCTTCTCCTCGATGCCCTTGGAGGCAGAAAGCAAAAGCTGTTGTCGCTCCAGCGTGGGCGCAATCTGCTCCATGACGGAACGAAGCGCCTGCGCGGGCGTAACGCACAGGATGATCTCCGCCCCCTCGGTCGCATCCTGCAGCCGCGCCGTGACGCGGATGTCGAGTGGCACAACGAAGCCCGGTAGGTAGCGCAGGTTTTCTCCGCTATCCGTCAATTCCTCCGCATGCGCCGGCGAATGCGCCCATAGCGTGAGCTGATGCCCGCCACGCCGAGCCAACGAGAGTGCCAGGGCCGTGCCCCACGCACCGGCTCCTAAGATCGCAATGCGACTCATGCGCGCGCCTTGTCTTTGCTTCCCATCGGCACCTTGCCTTTGGAGCCGAACCGGTTTTCCGTACCGGCCATCAGTCGTTGGAGGTTCGCCCTGTGTTTCACGATGACCAGAAGCGCGATGCCCACCACGCCTCCCAGACAGACAGGCGAGCGATCCGGTGAGAGCAGCGTTGCGAAGACCGGCAGAGCCGCTGCCGCAACCACCGAAGCCAGGCTCACGATGCGCGACAAAGCAATGACCAGAGCGAACACGACCACCGCCCCAAGAGCTACGGTAGGCGCCAATGCCAGGAACACACCTAAAGCCGTGGCAACGCCCTTGCCGCCCTTGAAGCCAAGCCAAACCGGGAAAACATGTCCAACTACGGCCGTGACCGCAGCCCCAACTGCCAGGTCGGAGGGCATGTTCGGCAGCCCCGGCGCTACGTGGCGAGCGATCAGGACAGCCAGCAAACCTTTGCCTAGATCAAGCAGAAGAGTGAGCGCCCCGAGCCCCTTGGCGCCGGAACGCACCACATTCGTAGCACCGATATTCCCGCTACCCGTGTTCCGGATGTCTTCCTTGCGGAAGAACCGGACGAGCAGGTAGCCAAAAGGGACGGAGCCGAGGAGGTAAGCCACCGCTAATGTAAGGATCCAAACCGTCATACGCGTCGGGTCTGAGTGTACCAACGCGCGCTCACAGCAGGTGACGGCGCACCATCTCCAGCGCGTGCATGCTTGCCCAGAGCCGCACCCGCTCACGATCTCCGTTGATGTTGAACTGCTTCACCTGCGTGCCCTCCGGTGTGGAAAGCCCAATGTAAACCAGACCCACGGGCTTGTCCTTGTCGGGACCGGCGGTCATGGGCGGGCCTGCAACGCCTGTGATGCTGAGCCCGAAGGTGGTTCCGAACCGCTCCCGTGTCCCTGCCGCAAGCTGTCGTGCGACAGGTTCGCTTACGGCACCGTGCTCTTCCAGCATCTCGGCCGGCACACCCGCGCAGAAGGTCTTCATCTCGTTCGTGTACACGACCGAGCCGCCGATAAAGGACCGCGAGGCGTTCGGGACGTCGGTCAATCGCTGGGAAAGCAGGCCGCCCGTGCAGCTCTCCGCCACCGCCAGCTTGGCTTCCTGCAGCCCAAGCATCAGCAGGACAACTTCCTCCAGCGATTCACCCTGCGTGGAAAAAATGTCGTCGCCCATCTCGCGCTCCACGGCTTCTGCCACGGCATTCACACGTGCTTCGGCCTCCCCCTGCGTCGGTTTCGCACAGGCGAAGTGCAGCTGGATCTCGCCACCGCCGGCAAGAATCGTTGTTTCTACATCGGTGAAGCTCCCATAGACCGGTGCGCAGCGCGCATCCACCTGCGACTCCGGGATGAGGGCCATTCGCAGCATCCGCTTGGCGAGATAACGTGGTGGCAAGGAGGCCTTCAGGCGCGGCTTGCATTGCTCATCGAAAAGCGGCTTCAGCTCCTTCGGCGGCCCAGGCAGCAGGATTACCACCTTGCGGTGCCCTTCAAAGGTTGTGTCCAGCCACTGCCCCGGCGCGCTGCCATTTTTGTTAGGTAGCAGGTTTGCGCCGTCCAGTACCTCGGCCTGTTTTTCATTGTTCGGGGGCATGGCCATGCGCCGCTCGGCGAAGCGCTTATACAGCGCAGCCATCGTTTCGTTGTCCTTGTGCACGCCGATGTCCAGCGCTGCCGCCACACACGGCCGTGTCAGATCGTCCTCTGTCGGCCCCAGCCCACCTGAAAAGATCACCACATCCGCACGGCGTAAGGCGACCCGCGTGGCGTCAGTCAGATGCTGCCGATTATCCCCGATGATGGACTTGAAGGCGACCGAGACCCCCAGATCGTTCAGTCCCTGCGTGATGTACAGCGAGTTGGTGTCCTGGCGGAAAGGCGTCAGCATCTCCGAGCCGACAGCGATGATTTCAGCGTTCATGTCACTGGCTTGGATGCATTTCGGTCCGGCTAGAGGGCGCGTCCTGCGATCCCCAGATCCACCTGATACAAGGTGCTGGCCGTTGCCAGCGCAACCGCACCGTCATCCAGGAAGCACAATCCGACCAGATCGTTACCGCTGACCACCAGCTCCGCATCGCGTCCATCCGGGGAAATTCTCACGATGCCGCGCCGTCCAGCCAGGGACGCCGCCACATAGACATTCGCCGCCGCATCGAGTGCCATGCCCTGAGGCCGGCCAAGTCCACGGTAGAACACCCGCGTGGAGCCATCTGGATCGATCGCATAAATCGGCTGGTTCGAACTGGTCGTCGGAGCCGTGACCAGAAGCACGCAATCGTCGCGGAACGCGAGATGGTAGGCCGCGACGGATGGCTCCAGAGTCGCGAAAACGAAGATTTCGGCCGCGTTGTGCTTCCCATGCGGCCCCAGGCGAAAGATCGTGCCGGAGCGGTCGCCCACATACAAGTTGCCGCTTCCATCGAAAGCCAGCCCGGTCGCAATGCCCATACCCTCCGCAAAGGTCGACACGGCGCCTTCGGGCGAGATGCGGTACACGGTGCCCTCCGCTCGCGAAGAGGCGTACAGGTAACCGTCCGGCCCCACAGCAAGCGCTGAAACGTTGAGCAGATCGCGCACAAACGGCCTGGCCTGGAGATCGCGCGAAATCCTGTAAATGGAGACAGGAACCCGGGTTCCCCGTGGACCGGAGACCATTGCAAACAAGTTGCCGTCTCGGTCCACCGCCGGATTGGAGATCATGTGAAGATCTTCGGCCATGGAGATGGCGATGTTGGCCCGCAAAGCATTGCTTTCACCCTGCGAGTACTGCAAGGACAGCTCGCTGACGATCGCTCCTTCAGGCACTCGAACCTGCGCACGTGTCGGTCGGAGCAGGTCAAGCGATCCCTCGGTCTCCCCGAATAACGGATGCGGCAATCTAGCGTCGGAGCCTGCGACCAGATGCTTCCCGGTAAGTTCAAAGGCACCGCCCGGGAGCGCCGCGAGCGGGCGTAACGATTCGAGGTGCGGCGTATCGGGCCGGTTTGGATGCAGCAGACTCATGACTCTCCAGCCTAGTGGGCCAGCCCTCGCAAAGCAAACTACAGGGCTCCAGCCGGCGCGATCTATTGAAACCGCTGCATAAAATGCAGGATCAACTGTCCTGCCGCGAGGGCAAAGACGCCGGCGGCAAGATCGTCTGCCATGATGCCAGTTCCTTTGGGAAGGGCCTCAAAACTGCGTATCGGAGGCGGCTTGAGAATGTCGAAAAAACGAAACAAGATGAACAGCACGAGGGCGTTGGGCCACAATGGCGGCACAAACAGAAGGGCCACCCATTGACCGGCGACCTCATCGACAACGACAAAGCCGGGGTCTTCTCGCCCTGCTTCGGCGGCGACCCGTGTCGCCGCAGGGATGCCCAGCGCGATCACCAGCACCAAAGCACCTGCAGTCACAATGGTCAAAATAAAGGTGTTGTGGTGCACAAGTTGGCCGGCACCCAGCCAAAGAACGACAGCAGAGACGGAGCCGTAGGTTCCAGGCCCAGGACGTAGGAATCCAACGCCAAACCACGTGGCGACCAGCCAGGCCCAGCGCGTCTTCCGGACATCTGGCCCGCCCTCAGCACTACCGGCGCGACCGTCGGAATCCACTAGTTCTTCCATTCCTTGCGCTGCTCGCCGCCGAACGGATTGTTCTGCTGCTGGGCGTGTTCCAGCTCTTCGAGGAGGTCCGGATCAAGAATGGGTGAGGAGATCCTGTACTCGTCCGACGCCCACTTGCCGAGATCGATCTGGCGGCACCTGTCGGAGCAAAAGGGTGCGTCCTCAGAACCCGGCAATACGGGGGTCCGACAGGTAGGGCAGCGGAGGGACTTCGTGGCCATAACTTATTCGATAATCCTGGCTACGACATCGTAGTCGTGCGATTCGGTAATCTCTGCCCGATAAAACGTGCCGGGTACAAGCTCCTCATGCGGACCGCAGTCGTTAATCAGCACCACTCCATCAATCTCGGGCGCCTGATCCAGCGTACGACCCTGCCACAGCAGCTCGGTCTCCTCACTCGGCCCTTCGACGAGGAGCTCGATCTCGCGGCCCACCCACTTCGCTTTGTCCTTGCGGCTGATTTTGTTCTGGATTCGCATGAGCTTGCGACGACGCGCCTCGATCGTGCGCTTCGTCACTTTCTCGCCCAGATCAAAGGCCTTCGCACCCTCTTCATCGGAGTAGGAGAAAACGCCCAGCCAATCGAAGCGGGCCTCCTGGACGAACTGGCAGAGCTCTTCGAAGTCCGCCTCGGTCTCTCCAGGGAAGCCGACGATGAAACTGGTCCTGAGCTTCAAGCCGGGTACGATTTTCCGCGCCTTTTGCAGGATCTGGAGAAAGCGATCCGCCGACCCGCCACGCTTCATGCGCCGCAACACGGCGGCGCTGGCATGCTGCAACGGCACATCCAGGTATTTCGCCACATTCTCGTGGCGTGCGATGGATTCCAGCAGCCCCGTCGTGACCTTGTTGGGGTAGGCGTACAGGAAACGCAACCACTTCAGGCCGGGCAGGGGCGCCAGCGCGTCCAGCAGGTCCGCCAACTCAGGGCGCTTGCCCGTGAGTGTATCGTTGGGGAGGTCCTCACCATAGCAGGTGGTGTCCTGGCCGATGAGCGTGATTTCGCGGACGCCCTGCGTTATCAGCTGCCGCGCCTCCGCAACAACGGAGGCCACCGGCCGCGAGCGGAATTTGCCGCGTAGCTGCGGGATGATGCAGAACGAGCAAGGGTGATCGCAACCTTCCGCGATCTTGATGTACGCCGAAGCCCGCGCGGTCGTGAGCACGCGGGGTGTCTCGTCGGTATAAAGGTAGTTTGGGAGGGCCGCGACTGCGCCGTCCCAGCCCTCACGCGAGAAACGTCCCGCGGCTTCACGGGCATCGCCTTCGGCTCTCGACGTAGTAGCTGCGGTCCCCACCTGCACGCCGTTGGCCTCTGGGCGAGAGTGCTGCTGTACCGCGGAATGGGCGCGACGGATCTGCTCGCCACTCTCGATTGCTGCAACCTGCGTGGTTGTGAGTACGGTGAAGAGCGAGTCAGAGATGGGGGCCGGCGCGGGCCGCTGCAGACCGGCCGCTTCCAGAATGGCTTCAAGTTCGCCCGTCCCCACTACGGCGTCGACCTCAGGAATATTCTTTCGGATTTCATCCCGATAGCGCTCGACCAAGCACCCTGCTACGACCAGCCGCTGAACGCGACCGCCGTTCGTCGCCTTGTGTTGCGTCATTTCCAGGATGGCGTCCACGGACTCCTGCTTGGCGGAGTCGATGAAGGAACAGGTATTCACCACGAGGATCTCAGCGTCCTCGGCCCGCGGCGTCAACTCCGCCCCGGCACGCTGCAGCAGGCCCATCATGACCTCGCTATCCACGAGATTCTTGGGGCAGCCAAGTGAGACAAAACCCACCCGCGGGCGGCCACTCCGGGGCGCCTCAGAAGGAACTTGTCGGTTCTGATCGGAGCTACGTGGCTCCAGCACGGCGGGCAAACTCACATCACCCAGTTTAACAGCGTGAGGCCTTCACCTAAAGCCCCTGCGGACAGCGCATTCTAGATGAACTCAGGAACATACAACGCGGGCAGCAGTTCAAACCCAGGCCTTCCGAACAGATAGCCCTGGAAGAGGTGCACGCCCTCGTCGCAGAACCAGTGAAACTCGTCAGCGGTCTCGATGCCTTCCGCGACCAGTTCAATGCCGAGATCCCGGCAAACCTGGAGGATCCCCCGCACGATTGCCTGCCGTGGTCCCCGGCTGGAAATGCCTCGTGCCAGATTCTTGTCGAGCTTGAGTTGGTCCGGCTGGAAATCCGCCAGAAGGTTCAGCCCCGAGTAGCCGGATCCGAAATCGTCAATCGCCAGGCGCATCCCCAACCCGCGATAGACGTCCATCAGATCGGTGAAACGTTCCTGATTTCCAAGAACCTCGCCCTCGGTGACCTCAACGACCAGCCGCTCGGGAAAGAAGTTGAACTCAATGGCCGCATCCAGGGTGGAGGCGAGGCAGTCGCGGTCCGCGTGAAAACCCTGCGGCACCAGGTTCAGGTTCAGGTCGCAATCCATACCAAGCTGCGAAGCGAGACGCATCGCGGATGAGCGGCAGACCTCGTCGAAGCGCGGCAGATCCGTCGCAGAGATCTCGCCAATGATGGCCGAGGCGCTCTCTCCACGCGAGCCACGCACCAGCGCCTCATAGGCGACCACCTGCCGTTTGTGGGTGTTCACGATGGGCTGGAAGGCAAAGGTACACGCCGGCAACGGCCTGTACGGGACGGAAGATGGCCCCTTTGCGACGGCGGCCTGCGCGCTTATCCGATTCATGCGAGCGGTAACCTTTCCCTTGCTTGGAGGTCCATGCGCGCTCGCCACCGACCCTGGCCGAAAGCACGCAACAGCCGTTTGGCCCGACCTTCGTCCAGATGCGCAAGCAGTTCCTCCGCGCGGTCTGAGGACGACTCATTCAGCGCGGCCGAAAACTCCCGCGGACTGAGTACAGCCAGGCTCATGGTCGAATCTCCAAAAAAGCGTTTTGCAATGGACTCGTAAATGATCTGGGTGATCCGGGTATGGCGAGGATCAGACAGGATCTTTCGGTACAGCTGGTCGACTTCTTGGCGGGGCCCTTCGAGCACCTGAAAGAAGGTGTTATCGATGTGAAGCAAAATCCCGGTGATCCCGTGCAATTCATTCCCATCGCGGGAATGTTGCATCAGGGCGTCAAGCTCGGCCGGCTTAAGGACGTGCGTCTGAACGCTGGTGTAGATGCAATGCACCAGATCCGCCATGATCTAGCCTTTCTGCGTGGAGGAGAGCCTTTTGCAAGAGCAGCTCCATTCCTGCTGTCGATTCTCAGGAAAGGGGCTTACCCGGTCAACGCCCCTTTTGGGGGATGGTAGCTCTGCTTTTGCGGAAAAATGGGTCAGGACGCACGATGCAACGTGAAACCGTCGCTACACAGGAACCGCGCCGCTATCTACTTCATTCTATGAACTATTTCGGAATCTATCTCCCAGCGCAGCAGGGTCGCTCCTACCGTGTACCCGGCACCGACACTGGCCAGAAGAATCAGATCGCCCCGTTTCAACCGACCGGCTTCAAGAGCCGTATTCATCGGGATCGTGCCGGCCGTTGTGTTGCCGTACCGATCGATGTTGATCACGACACGTTCCTGCGGCATCCCAAGGCGTTCGGCCGTGGACAGGATAATGCGCTGATTTGCCTGGTGCGGGATGAAGCAGCCCAGATCGCTTCCGGCTACGCCGTTGCGCGACAGAAGGGCTTCGGAGACCTCGGCCATCTTTCGGACCGCGAACTTGTAGACCGTCTGACCGTCCTGGTGAACGTAATGTTGACGGG
>CAXTGN010000103.1:0-12073 GCA_964243455.1 uncultured Acidobacteriaceae bacterium | reverse complement strand
TCTCCGACATCAAGGGCCTGTCCACCATCAACGCCCGCGCCGAATCCATCACCAAGGCCCCGACCTGGCGCGAGCCCATGAAGAAACGCCGCTGCATCGTGCCGGCCAACTCGTTCTACGAATGGCACAAATTCGCCAAGCCGCCGAAGACGCCCTACAGCTTCGAACTCGCCAACGGCAATCCCATCGGCTTCGCGGGCCTCTGGGACGCCTGGAAGGACAACCAGGGCCACTGGCTCCAGAGCTTCGCCATCGTCACCACCGAGGCCAACGAACTCATGAGCCGGGTCCATCCCCGCATGCCCGTCATCCTTCACCCGCGCGACTACGACCGCTGGCTCGACAGGGAAGAAACCGAACGGCTGCCCCTCGACCTCCTCCGGCCTCTCGAATCGGACGAAATGGAGATGTTCGAAGCCCACCCGAACGTCGGAAACGTCCGCAACAACGGTCCCGAACTGTTGAGAAAAGCAAATGTCGCGGCGGAGAACGGGGAACTGCCGCTGTAGGGTGCGTTACTTCCCATATCGCGACATAGCAGTACAAATCTGGGCTCGATGAGTGACTTGGCTCTTACACGCTCGCCGACCTATCTCGCCATTCCGGAGGGTATTCGGGATACGAGAGCAATTGAGCAAGATAGGTTGGAAGAAACCACTCCCTCCAGCACTCTTCGAATGTATGCGACAGTGCGACCAGCCCTGTCCAGATACGTCCGGTCTCCGCGATCGTACGGGGACTCGGCCCTTCATGATCTAACAGGCTGACCAACTGCTGCACCTCACCCCAACACCATTCGAACAGCTTCATCATTTCTGCGCTCCAGATATCCAGGCGCTCTAGCAGACGAATGAAGTGGCGCAGCATGGGCTCGAACTGCTGCGGCGAAGTGGAGGCGTACTCCAGCTCATTGCGCTGATACTCGAACAGGGTGAAGGCCGCATAGGCTTTCGCGCGCTTCGCATAGAAGCGGATTCCCGCGAGGCTAGTGGGATTGTTTTTGAGCTCATTCTTCACCGGGACATAGATCACTTTGCTCCCCTTGTCCGTGTAGCTAGGATCTTCGGGAATTAGGACCTTGTCGATAAGGTCATTCAAGCAGAGGAAGAAGGCGCGCTTTTGATCCATCGTCACGAGCACCAGCAATACGGGAACGGTCGGCCCCATCGTCTCCACCGTGAAAAGCTCATCGGTGTCGATTTGGAACTTGATGACCTCGATAGTCAGAGCATCGTCCTTCTGTTCGTTCAGTTGACCCTTCGCGACATTTCCCCGCCCAAACACCCTCACGGATTCAAACTCCGTACGGAGCACCGACTTGAGCTGGATGAAAACATGCTCGCCTAGCGTTTGTGCGATCTTCTGTTCGGCGTCGACAAAGTCGAACAGCTCCAGCGCAAAGTCGAGACCGTAGTCGGGTTTGTAGGGGCGCAGAACCCACTCCGGAGGGAGAAGACCGCGGAGGATTGCGTCAGAGCCTTCTTCCATCATGTGCTGGAACGGGCGGCGCTTTGGATGGGCCATACATCAAGCCTACTTCAGTGGATTCATTCAAAGGAGCTTTGGGTATTGCTCCTGAGAAACGCCGTTCTCGGAAGCTGGATCGGACTCCGCTCAGTAATGATCTGCGCCTTTCGAATCATTCCGCGTTCCTGTGCAACCCAGTAGTCTGGCACGATGGGCAAAGCGGCAGGCGTTCTTCTCGGGCTCCTGCTGGCCGTCATCCCCGGAACGGCGCAGACGGTGGAACACCTGTACTCGCCGGGCGATAACCTGGAGCGAAGCGAGTTGGCCCAACTAGACACCGCGACCCGGACCATCGACGTGGCGATGTACAGCTTCACGGATCGGTACCTTGCAGAAGAGTTGGCCGCGCTCGCCCGCAAAGGTGTTCGCATCCGTGTCTATCGCGACCGCGAGCAGTTCGCTCAGGAAATGCGGGGTGCAGCCGATACGGCGACCGGCATCCTGCTCACGGCGGGTATCGAGGTACGGGTCAAAGGCGCACGGGATCTCATGCACCTCAAGAGCTATGCCATTGATGGACGTCTACTGCGTACCGGCTCCGCGAACTGGTCTCCCACGGGGCTCAAGCGCCAGGACAACGATGTCCTCTACGAATCTTCGCCGGAAGCCGTGGCGCAATTTGAGCGCAAGTTTGAAGAGATGTGGGCCAAAGCGAGCAACACTGCTGTCACCAGCTTAGGACGCTAGAACGCTAAAGCTCCAACACTCTCTAGGGACGACTACGCGGAAGCCCACGCAAGTTGCATGCCGGTGTTCGCTTTCCTCCGCCACTCCTGCTCTACCTGCTCAGAGCAGGAACGGGTATAAGTCTGGAGCTGGTGGAGTGGGCCGCAAGCTGGCCGATGGTGTTGCCGTACTTCGAGGGAAAGGTGCCCGCGGGCTTTCCGAGCCCGGCAGAGGACTACCTCGAAACGCCGCTCGACCTGACCGAGAACAAAGCCGCGACGTTCGCGATGCGGGTCGATGGCGATTTGATGAAGGACGCCGGCATCCTGGACGGCGATCTCCTGGTGGTGGACCGGGCCGCGAAGCCGGTCAACGGGAGCGTCGTCGTGGTCGCCGTCCAATGGCGATACACGGTGAAGCGGCTGCGCCGGGGACCTGTGACGTGAACTTCGGTCGGGCCTGACGTGATTATAGGCAGTCCGATGTGGGAGTCGCCGCTGGTATTCGCGAGAGAGAACGCGAAAGGTCGTCATCCGATTATGCCTGCAGCTTTCGTGTAATCATCGGCTGTGGCCACTCGCCAGTCCCCCATCGTCGAGCAGTTCCTAGTCGCCATGCGCACCGCATACTCCTTCGGGGCGCACACCGCCGAAACAACTTTCTACACTCCGCTTTCTAATCTGCTCAATGCCGTCGGCGAGCGACTTAAACCCCGAGTGGTATTTGTCGCACATCCCGGGAATCGGGGTGCCGGCCTTCCGGACGGCGGCCATTTTGCCATATCGAACCGTCGTCCGACCGCACCACTTCCCAATCAGCGTCCCGAACGTGGCGTTGTTGAAGTGAAGTCTCCCGTCGAAAATCTCGCCACGCTTGCGCAATCCGAACAGGTTCTTCGTTACCTTCGGGAATACGGCCTCTGCCTCATCACTAACTATCATCAGTTCCAACTCGTAGAACTTCGCCAAGGCCGTCCCTCCGTCATGGAGAGTTACGACTTAACGCGCACCGCTGACGATCTATGGAATACTCCACTTAATACCCTCGTCAAACGTCACGGCAGTACTCTTCCCGACTTCTTGGCCCGTGTACTCACGCGTAAAGTTCCGCTCACGAAGCCTAAAGATGTAGCCGAGCTGCTCGCCTCGTACGCGCGTGAAGCACGCGAACGGTCAGCCGAGCATCCGATCGTCGCTTTCGATGGTGTCAAGTCAGCCCTACAAGAATCATTAGGCATCACCTTCGAAGGGAAGAAGGGCGAACACTTCTTTCGCTCTACCCTCATCCAGACGCTCTTCTACGGAATCTTCTCCGCCTGGATCCTCTGGCGCCGCTCACCTGACTACTCAGATCAGAATGGCACCTTCAACTGGCGTCTCTCTGCTGAGTACCTGCGAGTTGCTGTCCTGCGCACGCTTTTCCATGCCGTAGCTGAGCCCGGAGCACTCAACAGTGTCCAGATCACCGAAGTTCTCGATCACGCGACCGATGCCCTCAATCGCGTTCAAGCGGACTTTTTCGGAACCTTCCGTGAGGAGGATGCGGTCCAGTATTTCTATGAACCGTTTCTTCAAGCCTTCGATCCCATACTCCGTAAGGACCTCGGTGTCTGGTATACACCTCGCGAGATCGTTCGGTACATGGTGCGTCGGATTGACTTCCTGCTTCGCAGCGAGCTCAATGAACCGCTGGGCCTAGCCAGTCCCAGGGTGCAAGTGCTTGATCCGTGCTGCGGGACTGGAGCCTATCTGGTCGAAGTACTCCATTGCATTGAACGCACGCTCCGAACAGAGGCTGGAGACGACGATGCCTTTGTTGGCTCTGATCTCAGGCTAGCTGCTACGACGCGAGTCTTCGGGTTTGAGATCATGCCCGCACCGTTCGTGATTGCTCACCTACAGATCGCGCAACTTCTCGAAGACAAACAGGCTTCCCTTACCGCAGCTCAGCGTGCCCAGGTTTTCCTAACGAATGCTCTAACTGGTTGGATACCTGCCCGTCACCCACAGGCAAACTTCGGCTTTCCCGCATTCGCGCAGGAACGAGATGCAGCAGAGGCTGTGAAGCAAGCGGACACCATACTCGTAATCCTTGGAAATCCACCTTACAACGGCTATGCCGGGATCGCCTCGATTGAAGAGGAGCGGGATCTGACGAATGCATATCGGGCCGCGGTACCTGGTATGACTGCGCCGCAAGGGAAGGGTCTTAATGATCTGTATATCCGCTTCTTTCGTATTGCTGAACGTCGGATCGTCGGTGACGCGCACGTCAAAGGCAACTTGAATCACCGTGGCCTCATAAGCTTCATATCCAACAATGCTTGGCTGGATGGACTGTCTCACGTCTCGATGCGCGATCGTTTGCTCCAAGAGTTCCAAGCTATATACGTGGACAATTTGAACGGAGACAAGTATCGAACGGGTAAGAAAACGCCCGAAGGGAAGCCGGATCCGAGTGCGTTCACAACACCGCAGAATAGGGAAGGTATACAAGTAGGCACAGCTGTGAGCACCTTCATCCGGAGCTCTCCCGGGCCGTCAGGAAGGAAAATCGCTTTACGCGAGTTCTGGGGCGCAACGAAGTTGGCAAAGCTCGCGGAAGATGCAAAACAACCATCGGCGAGCCGCTACGAATTGATAGAACCCAAGAAAGCGCTAGGGCTCTCTTTCGCTAACAGAAGTCACTCTCTTTCCTACTTGGAGTGGCCTAGCCTTCCTGCGCTCTTTTCCACCTCATTCGCCGGAGCGCAAACCGCTCGCGATTCAGCATTGGTGGACATCGATGCCACTCGACTTGAAATGCGGATCCTCCGGTATCTTGATTCAGAGATCGATGACACGCTGATTAGAGCCGAGATGCCCGCGCTCATGAGGACCAAGAAGCGCTTCAACTCGCCATTAGTCCGCAGAGCACTTCTTGCTCGTGGTTTCAAGCCGTGGCAAGTCCGACGGTTTGCATACCGTCCTTTCGATGTTCGCTGGGTGTATTGGGAACCGACAACAAAGCTGCTAGATGAGAAACGTGAAGACTTTGTTAGGTGCGTCCCGCTGCCCTGCGAGATATTGATATCGCAGCAAAAGACTCGAATGACGGCAAGTTTGCCTCAGCTGATAAGCGTACTTCCCGATCTGGCCCTTATGGATCGTGGTGCAACATCGTTCCCGTTGAAAGTCATGGACCGCGATGCAACCCTCCTTAATTTAGGGGATGGCGTAAGGACCAACCTGAGTGCAGCGGGAGAGAAGTATGTGTCGCGAATCGGAGCTGGTGAGCTTGATCCCTTCTTTCATGCCCTCGCCATCATGCATACGCCCCGCTACCGCACCGAGAATGCCGGCGCTCTTTTGAACGATTGGCCGCGAATTCCTCTCCCTGAGACTGGAGGACTACTTTCCCGATCAGCCACGTTAGGCCGCCGCCTCGCCGAACTCCTCGATCCCGAGTCTGATCTTCAGCTGGGTCCTCAATGGGGCTTTCTTGCGCGTCTCGCTCTCCCTCCTGAGTTGCCAGAGGGCGCTCCCAACCGGGACAGCCAAAATTCTGCACGGTTCGCACTGATTGTGGGTTGGGGAAGCCGTGGGCAGGGCGAGACCGTGATGCCAGGTCGGGGTAAGGTTTCGGAGCGCGACTGGACTGATGCTGAGCGCGAGCGAATTTCTGTATTAGCTGCGTCGCTGAACACCACACTGACTGAGGCTTTGACCTCCCTCGGAGCCCGTTGCCTAGACATATACCTGAACGACGATTCTCGTTGGACCGCCGTCCCCGCTAAGGTATGGCAGTACACAATGGGAGGCTATCAAGTTCTCAAAAAATGGCTTAGCTACCGTGAACAACCGCTTCTTGGGAGACCACTACATGAGCGGGAAGCACGTTACTTCTCCCAAGTTGTCCGCCGAATCACAACTGTTCTACTTCTCGGGTCCGCTCTCAACGCTTCCTATGAGGCATTGCTGCCCACCGCTTGCGGACTAGCGGTGGCTGAGCGTGAGACATCTATTGCTTGAGCGGAATCGCCTACGAGGCGTACCGTCTTCTCTTCCTTTGCGGCAGACCGGCTCTAATGAAGTAGTAAAGGGCAGTTCTGCCCTGCCGTGTTGAAATCCAGATGCCTAGCCTACGAGTCGAAAGAAGAGCGTGAGTCCCCCCGCGCTACCGCGTTGGTAGTCCGTGCGCATGACGTACGGAATCTCCTGCACTACGGTCCGACCGGCATCTTGGACCGAAATTCGGATGATGATCCTGGTGCCATCCTGAGGGGCGAGGTTCCAGACCTTGAGCAGTTCTGTGTGGGGTAGAGGTATCGTCATCTCTTTCCCGTTAAACCGCACCTGCTGCTGCGAAACGCGGATGCTGTCCCCGGTCAGGTATTCGATTCGACTTACTTCGACATCACGACTTGTGGTGACGACAATGGTTGATCCCTCGGGCGCACACCGCGACATTTCGTGCGCTACAGACAACGGCGGAGCTGCGGCGTCCTGAACGGCGATCATACCGAAGATCGGTCGCGGGCCAATCTGTGGAGCCGTGTGCCACTCACCATGAAGTTGACGTAGGAGCTCATCGTAGGCCGCTTTTGAGTATGGGTTCGTAGACATATCGACACCCAATTTCGTCTGTAGCCAGATAGGTGTCGAGGTTTGCCAACTGCCTGCCCTGAGCAACGGAATGAATTTTCCTTGAGAGATGTTGGAAGCGAGTTGGCCAGTTATGATCATCGCCTCGTAACCCACGCCGCCGTCGCGCTCCTCAGCTTTGTTGGCGTATTTAGGGGTACAGATGATGAGGACGAAATCGCTGTCCGCGACACTACGCTCCATAAAAAGCGTCTTGTCCAAACCGGGACGCAGGTCCCAGCGATCAAGTATCACGTCGATTCCATCGTTGCGTAACTTGCCTGCAAGTTCAAGGACCCAATGCTTGTGCTCATCATTTTCCCAGGAATAGGAGAAGAAGACGCGGGGTATGCGCTGGGTCGGAGCTGACTGGGTCGGGGCGCTAGTAACCTGTTCTGGCTGCTGGCTCGAAACAACGTCGGCGGAGAGCACTTTGGGAACCAAGCCCTCGGCAGCCAGGATCGCCAACAGGTCCTCGTTCTTGATGGCCCAATGGGTGCGAGAAAGCTCGGCACCGCCGATGTCCAATCGGATCTGGGCGCGTCTGGAGAGATTCTTTGCGGGGAAGGGAGGCGCACTCTCGTCGAAGGTGAACTCAATAATCAGATCGGAGTTCCGAACCTTTAGATCTTGGACGTAGCCTACGCGTGCGTCTCCTTGCAGGCCCTCTCTGATGAAGAGTGTGGGTATTGAGAAGAGCGTCGTCTTAGCTTTCGGTGTGAGCTTGGAGAATCGCCTGATTAGAATAGGGGCTGTGTATTCGGTGAATCTAGACCGATCGAGCACCCAAGCAAGAGAATCGAATGCGTCCTCTTCCCAACTAACGAACAAGTTGAACACGTCTTTGTGTAGTCTCCTGGCTCACCCGAAAGCTTCCGATGGGGTGTACCCAAAATGTGCGTAACAGTTGCTTCATTGAGAAGAGTTGTTCTGCTGATGTTTTTACAATGCAGCCATAATCCTAATCTGCCTTGTGAGTGGTTATCACATGCCCAATGGAATCGGCGTCGTCCCTTCGTTCAGGATGCGGAGGTAGGCGGTGTAGCCGAACACTCTTCCTCGCTTCTTTCCAGTCATCTCCGCCACGATGCCGAGTGTTTCGAGGTCTGCGAGTGCCACATTGACTGTGGGGGCACTCAGTCCGGTCTCTTGCCCCAGCCGGTTGGCGGTCACAAGGGGGCTGCGCTGAAGGAAGTCATGGAGCCGCAGAGCCGATCCAACGCGCTCGCCTCGCATGGTGATGCGCTCCCTGTCCTGTCGGAAGAGCTCGGCTATCCTCATCGCCGCGTCAAAGGCCTGGCTTGCGGTTTGTTCAACGCCCTCTAGAAAGAACAGGAGCCATGCCTCCCATGCGCCCTCTTCACGAACGGCCTGGAGCAGTCGGTAATACTCCGCTCGGTGTGTCTTTAGGTACAGACTGAGGTAGAGCAGCGGCTTGTGGAGCACTCCGTGCATGCACAGATATAGCGTCACCAAGAGCCGCCCGATACGACCGTTTCCGTCAAGAAACGGGTGGATGGTCTCGAACTGAACATGAATTAGGCCGGCTTTGATCAGTGCAGGGAGGTGTGAAGCGTCCTCGTGGAAGAACTGTTCCAAGGCAGTGAGCACGCCATTGAGCTCGGACACAGGCGGGGGCACAAAAAGCGCGTTACCAGGTCGGGTTCCGCCAACCCAGTTCTGTGAGCGCCGGAACTCCCCTGGGTTCATGGTTACACCGCGGCCACTCCGGAGTAGTCGCTCGTGCATCTCGCGGATGAGGCGAAGCGAGAGAGGAAGGTCCTTCATCCGTTCTAGTCCGAACATCATGGCATCGACGTAGTTCGACACCTCACGAACGTCATCGATCGGCTGCCCCGCTTCCGCTTCGGTTTCATAACGGAGAAGATCGGTCAGAGTCGATTGAGTCCCCTCAATTTGCGAGGACAAAACCGCTTCCTTCCGCACGTACATGTAGAGAAAGAGTTCATGGGAGGGGAGGAGAATCGTCACGCCATCAAGGCGTCCTAGCGCTCGTTCGGCGGCGCTTAAGCGCTCGAGGAGGGGTAGTAGATCGATCGGGGGATAGGGAGGGAGTGCGGGCGGAACAAAGGCGCGGACGTTCTCGCCTCCAGCCGCGGTCTCCACATAGCGGCCCAGGCGCATGTTCGCGATGGGGAAATCGTCCACTCTGGCCATTGTAGCCTTAAGATAGGAAAAGTGATGTATTCCTAATTAACCGTCTACGTTATTAAAGCGAGCTTAAACAAAGCTGCTTCTCGAACACCGGGCCGTTACTTGGGGCTAGATCGATGGCAACACGATGTCGCTCGATCGCTCCATCTCAGCGCAGGACCTGCAGTACTTGCTCGAGACGGCGTATCGCCTCCATGATGAGGTCATAACTTGGCTCCGTACAGCTCATCCAGAGCTTGTCTGAGAGGTGGGCTGAGAAGTCAGACCACCACAGATCGCGGACCAGAACTGCTCCGCAACCTGAGCTCTAACGAAAGGGACCGATGAAAAGCCACAAGGTGATGCAAGATCAAGAGTTAGCTCGAACTCTCAGCAGTCTGACTCCTGAGCAGAACGAGCTCTGGATCGCTCATCTTCGGCGACTCTGGGAGGAGGGGAAAGCCACTAAAGCCGAGACCCGTCCGGCTGAAGAAGTTCTCGACCTATTAGAACGAAAATATGCGTCCATGCTGGAGTCTGGAGCAGGAGCGCGGCATGGCAGCAGCGGACGTGATACGCAGCCGGGTTAAGCAGAGTGGTAATCTGCCGGTAGTCGATGGCCCTTTAGGGACCGACGCTCAATGATTCAGGGGACGGTCACGCACGAATCATCGGTTGCAATCTCGATCCCGTTGGAGAGCCCCCCTTGCGTCTTCACGTCGAGCCCTACAGCACATGTACGCATGGTCGACTTCTTTGCCGCTCACACCCGCAACCCGCACACCCGCCGTGCGTACATGGGCGCGGTCCGGTAGTTTTCTGTCTTCTGCGCCGAGCGGGGGATCGTAGATCTCCCCACGTATCGCCTCATGATTCGCACCCGTCTAGACTAATGGTGTGAGTAGCTTTCCAATCGAAGCCCCGCTTAGACCCATGATTAGGTGGGCGGGAAGCAAACGTAAGTTGCTGCCCGTGCTGCTTCGACACGCGCCGCCACATCGCCGTTACGTTGAGCCTTTTGCCGGTTCGGCATGCCTGTTTTTCGCGCTCTGCCCCCGAAAAGCACTTCTCGGAGATAAGAACTCGGAGCTCATGCAAGCATATCGGTCGGTTCGCGACCAGCCTCACGAAGTGGCTTCATTGCTGGACAAAATGCCGATCTCGGAGGAGTACTACTACTATCTACGGGACCGCGCTGCAGTTCCTGCCACCTTGGTGGAGGGCGCTGCGCGATTCCTTTACCTCAACCGCTTTTGCTTCAATGGCGTGTACAGGACCAATCGCGCCGGCCGCTTCAATGTACCTCGAGGCGTTCGGACCGGGTCCCTACCTGGGCGTGCCGAACTCCTCATATGGTCCGAGAGGCTGAAGGCAGCGTCGTTTTTAACCGGGGATTTCGCGAGTTGCATCGCGAAGGTTCAGAAGGGCGATTTTGTGTATTTAGATCCGCCTTATACCAAGCCCGGAGGCCGGAACCGAGGAGAGTACGGCTATTCTGCCTTCGGTGCACTCGATATACCCCGTCTGACGGACGCTCTGACAGCGATCGATCAGGCTGGAGCTGTTTTTCTCCTTTCCTACAGATGTTCGTCCGAGATGCGTGAAACTTTTAGGCCCTGGTGGCAGCGAACCCTCACGGTCAGAAGGCATGTCGCGGGCTTTGTTGCCGCACGTGCCAATGTGCGAGAGCTTCTTATCTCCAATATTCCATTTCGCGAGGGAGTCGCTGGGTGAGTAACGGCCAGATTCGAATCGCGATCATGAGTGATCTGCATGCTGTGTCCGGCAGGGATGTCCCGAGCGGTAGGTCGCACTTGCGATCCTCGGAGAACGAGGACCAGCCCGGAAGGCAACCTGTCGGTGGTCTGCTGAAGTTGATCAAAGATAACAATCTCACGGCAGACCTCTTGATCTGCCCCGGCGACCTCGGCGACAAAGCAGATCCAGACGGGATCAAATACGGTTGGAACGCTGTCAACCGCATCGGCAAGCTGTTGGACTGTGAGGTGATCGGAACCACAGGAAATCACGACGTTGACTCTAGGCGTTTGTACAACAAGTTTGACCCGGTAGAGGTCTTGAAGGAGTTGGCTCCCCCATACCCTTTTGCTGATGAAGCATCGAATGCGAGCTACTGGACGAGGCATTTCTGCAAGAAGCAAAACGTTTCGTACCGCTTGATAGTCGTAAATAGCAGTGCTTATCACGGGGGAACGAAAGAAGAGGAAGAAAGGGGAAGAGTTGCTCCAGTCACGCTTCAGAAGATCCAATCCTCACTAGACAATGATGAGACAAAGCCCTTGAACATATTGGTGTGTCACCACCACCCACAGCAACACTCCGAACTCAATCTAGGCGATTACGATTGGATGCGGCAAGGACAGGAGCTCCTCGACCTCCTTGGGACTGGCCTTTATGGAGCTTGGATCGTCGTACATGGCCATAAGCATCATCCCAAAATCAGTTATGCTTCGGGAGGTGCTAGTTCTCCGCTAGTCTTCTCAGCGGGAAGCTTCTCGGCAGCTCTCTATCAGGAACTAGGTACAGCGGCACGGAACCAGTTCTACATGCTCAGCTTCGAATTAGCTGATCTACCCACCATGGGCTGTGTGGGTACGGGCCAGGCTTGGGATTGGGCCACATCTCAGGGGTGGGTGCCAGCATCCACCGGTTCTGGATTACCAGCATCGTTTGGCTTCGGATGCAGGGAGTCTAGCGCCTCGTTGAGCGACACCATCGCGCACGAGATGACGACAGATATAGCCATGGGCTGGCAGCGACTCGTTACCCGACTGCCACAACTCAGATATGTGTTGCCCGGTGATCTTGCGAGCCTCAAGGCAGACCTCAGGAGGAGACACAAGCTCGAGATCCTGATGAACGAATACAACGTTCCCTACCACCTAGGAAGGGTCTCGTGATGGACCTGTCCAAATCGCCGACAATCTTCGAGTCCTTCAACGCTCGTTCTTTGGAGCCCGCGCAGGTAGCGCGCACATTCGTTCCTTCACGCCACTTCGATGATCTGATCAAACGCAGGCACACCCTGGTGATCGGCCCACGTGGAAGCGGCAAGACGACTCTGCTAAAGATGCTTCAGCAAC
>CAXTGN010000102.1:0-12204 GCA_964243455.1 uncultured Acidobacteriaceae bacterium | reverse complement strand
CCGCAGCGACCGTGGCAGGAACCGGGGTCGAGATGGAAGCAATGACGGCAGCGTCCGTTGCCGCCCTGACGGTGTACGACATGACCAAAGCTTTGGACAAGGGCATCCGGATCCGCGAGGTGCTGCTGATAGCGAAATCCGGAGGCAAGAGCGGAGAGTGGCGGCGGGAGGAACGGTTGTAAGTTTTTAGGTTCTAGGTTGTAGGTTCTAAGTTGTAGGTCAAGGAAATGCAGCAGCTACGAAGCGGCACCGA
The DNA here is from genome assembly GCA_964243455.1 of uncultured Acidobacteriaceae bacterium. GTDB lineage: Bacteria > Acidobacteriota > Terriglobia > Terriglobales > Acidobacteriaceae > Granulicella. Next base: position 11,951 of record CAXTGN010000102.1, on the reverse strand, counting down.
GCATGGGCCGTGAGCATTACTCCTGGGCGTACTGAGAACCTACAACTTGCAATATACGACCTCTTTTACGCCGGATGCGCCAGCGCCACCCCGAACAGGTGCGCCGGGTCGTGGAACCAGCGTGGGCTGCCAAAGCCGGCGCTGTCCAGCAAGGTGCGCAGGCTCCGCTCTGTGAACTTATAGCTGTTCTCTGTGTGGATGGTCTCACCCGGAACGAAGTGGATCTTCTTGCCGTCGAGGGCAACGGTCTGCTCGCAGAGGCTCTCAAGGTGCATCTCGATGCGGCTCGCTCCTGCGTTCCAGCGGGCCCGGTGAGCGAAGCAGGCGAGGTCGAAGGTGGCACCGAGATCGCGATTCAGTCTGGCCAGGATATTCAGGTTGAACTCTGAGGTGACTCCCTCGGCGTCGTCGTAGGCCGCCAGCAGGAAGTCGGCCGTTTTCATTCGGCAGGGCGCCAGATCGACGCCCAGCAGCAGCGAATCTCCCGTGCGGCGCAGCTGCCGGCGGAGGTTGCGCAGGATCGACGTGGCTTCCGGTGGGGCGAAGTTGCCGATGGAGGATCCGATATAGAGCGCCATCACGCTCTGCTCGCGCGTACGCTCAATGGTGTAGCTGTCTGTGATGTAGTTGGCCACCCGCGGCTTAATTGTCAGGCCTGAGATGTCGCCCAGGGTGGCCGTAGCCTCTTCCAGTGCAGACGCACTGACGTCGATGGGCTGGTAAAGCAGCTCGGGCTGGCGACGCAGCGCGGCGCGCAGCAGGATGCCGGTCTTTGTGGCGGTACCTGCACCGAGTTCGGCTACGGTGAGCGGCCCAATGCCTTCGGACACGATCTCATTGGCGAACTGGTCGAAGATGCTGCGTTCCGTGCGCGTCAGGTAGTACTCGGGCAGCTGCGTGATCTGCTCAAACAGCTCGGATCCCCGTTCGTCGTAGAACAGCCAGGGGGATAGCGTCTTCTGAATTCCGGCGGGTACAGCGAGGCCACGTATCGCTTCGCGCTGGGCCGCCTCGCGCAGGGCTTCGGGTGCTTCAATCATCTACGGTCAGGCCTCAAAGATCCTGGAGGTTCTACTCTTCAAGTCTGAGGTGTGATGCGAGGGAACGCAAGCCCGCTGCATCCGGCAGAGCTGATGACCGGCCCTTCCCTAAGCTCCGTTCTGGGCGAGGCGCAGCCCGCTGAACTGCCAGCGGGTGGCAGGGTGGAAAAAGTTCCGGTACGAGGCGCGGATATGTGTTTCCGGGGTGGCGGTCGAGCCTCCCCGAAGGATGATCTGGGAACTCATGAACTTGCCGTTGTACTCCCCTAAGGCGCCGGGGAGCGCACGATAGCCGGGGTACCCGGTATAGGGCGAGGCGGTCCATTCCCAGACGTCGCCAAAGATCTGCTGCGGCTGGCTAAGGTCGCTAGGCACGGAGGCTGCCACCTGCGGATGCAGACAGTCACCTTCGAAGAAGTTTCCCTCGACCGGCAGTTGCGCGGCCACGAACTCCCACTCGAACTCAGTAGGTAAGCGATGGCCGTGCCAGCGGGCGAAGGCGTCCGCTTCAAAGAAGCTGATGTGGCATACCGGAGACTCCGAGAGTTCCTCGAGAGGCTGCCAGCCGTGGAGGGTGTAGATCCGCCAGCCGGAACGGGCCGACGAATCGCGGCGCCAGTAGAGCGGTGCTTGCCAACCCTCGCGCTTGACGGTATCCCAACCCTCGGAAAGCCAGAGTTCGGCGCGGTTGTACCCCTCCTCATCCATGAAGGCGAGGTACTCCGCGCACGTGGTCAGGCGCGAGGCCATACGGAACGGGGGCAAGTACACGGGGTGACGTGGTGTTTCATTATCGAAAGCGAAGCTTTCGACCGCCTTGGGATCCGGCGTCACACCCACTTCGACCACGCCCGGCCGCCCGGGAAAGCCGGGGGCATAGCTCAGCCAACTGAGTGGGGGCGAGATCAACATCTTGCTCTGCGCCTCCGGTGCCTCCGTGTACGCCGGTTGCAGAGGATTGGTGAAAAAGGCGTGCTTGATGTCGGTGACGGCCAGTTCCAGGTGCTGCTGCTCATGCTGAATGCCCAGAACGATGCGGCGCATCGCCTCGTCTTCAGGCGTCAGCTCCAGCAGTCGCCCGATGGCCGCGTCCACGTGCTCCCGGTAGGCGATGATCTGTTCGAGAGGCGGGCGGGAGAAGCTGGCACGCAGCTTCTTTTCCGGCATCTCGCCCAACGCCTTGTAGTAGCTGTTGAAGAGCCAGCGAAAGTCCGGGTGAAACGGCTTGTAAGCAGCCACAAAGTCGCTGAGAACGAAGGTCTCGAAGAACCACGAGCTGTGGGCCAGATGCCACTTAACGGGCGAGGCCTCCGCGCAGGACTGCACCATCATGTCCTCGGGGGTCAGCAGCGAGGTAAAGCGCATCGTCGAGGCGCGAACGGCTCGGTAACGAGCAAGCAGCGAGGCTGTCTGGGGCTGTTGCGAGAGCATAGGGACTCCATGGGAGAAACATCGGAAAGATGTGCCAGCGGGAATCGGTGCGCCGCCTGCCCTTGGTGGTTTCGAGGCCTAGAACTGATCCTTTCTCCGTTATACGCCCGAATCGGGCCGATGGACGATGGAGTCGCCTGATGGATTAGCCGCTTCCTGAATCGTTGATCATGTACGCGTCTTCTTGAGAAAACTTCCGTCTACAAGGGTAAGAGTTCAGTTCTTTTGGGGTGCCGTATGAAGCGAAGCGAACGTTTGTCAGGCATGGCTGGCGTGGTCGCCACGGCCATGTGCGCCTTATGCATGAGCGCCCAGGGAACGTCCGCTGCCACGGGCGGAGTACCCCCGCAGGCTGGCGATTCCCGCGCTGCTAATGGGGGCCGCAGGGGAGCCTACGCCGGCATGGGCCGCGTGATGGGCGAGGTAACAGCGGTCTCCGGAAGCACCCTGACGCTCAGGGCCGACGACGGCAGCATGGTTCAGGTCGTGACGACGGACAACACACGCGTGATGAAAGACCGGGGGTCGATCAAGGTCAGCGATCTCCATGTCGGAGACGGCCTGATGGCAATGGGCAATCTGGACGCGCCCAACAAGACGCTGCATGCCGCTGTCGTGATGGCTGAGGACGCCGCGCAGATTAAGGCCATGAAGGAGAACCTGGGCAAAACCTACATCACCGGGCGGGTGAAAACGGTCGATCTGGATAACGCCAGGATGACCGTGGAACGCGCCGACCACGTTGCCCAGACGATCGGTTTCGACGAAACGACCAGCTTCAAACGCGCGGTTCGCGGGGGCGGTGGCAACGGCGGCCCGGGTGGCAGCGGCAGTGGTGGCGATGCCGGCGGCAGCGGACGCGAAAGTGGCCGCGGGCCGGGCGGCGGTATGGGCCTGGGCGGTATGGCCTTAAACGGCGGGATCGATCGTGCGTTCAATAACGGCGAAAGTATCACGCTGGCTGATATCAAGGTGGGCGATTACCTGGCCGGTACCGGCGGCGTCAAGAACGGCACCTTCGTTCCGACTCGCGTGGTTGACAGCCCGCCGGGGCAACGTAGACAGCGCAGCGGGGGAACTCCCGGGGAGGGGACTCCTGGCGAAACGGGTACCGCACCCGGAACTCCCGGCCCGGGTCAGCGCTAGGCACGGCCCATGCTACCCAGGAGACCTACCGTTGTTTGCAAAGTGCCTACACTCCGACGAGGGCTTTCCGGAGCGGGGCTCCTCTGCGTTACCGCCCTGGCTGCGGGGCAGGCGCCCTCAACAGCTCCTACAACGGACCTGGGGGGTGTGCCCGCAGCGACGCAAACCGCACCGATCACGTCTTCGGCCAGCGCCCTCGTCCAGGGCGGGATCGTACGCGGTAAGGTTGTAGCGGGCACATCGGGCAAGCCGGGCGGCGTGCCGCTGCCGGGTGTAGCGGTGACGGCCACCAACACCCTTACGGGACGCAAGTATGCGACCGCCACGGACGTTGACGGCGCGTACACCATGAAAATCCCGCGCAACGGCCGCTACGTGATCCGCGTGGAGCTTGCCGGCTTTGCCCCGGCCACCGCCGAGATGGTGCTGAACGGGGACACGCCAGCAGTCGCCAGGGTCTCCGATTTCGGTATCCAGCTGGCGAGCCGGGCCGCCGCCGCAGAAGCGCGCGAGACGGCTGCGGGGAGCACGGGTTCAGTGTCTGGCGGGGCAAACTCAGCAAGCCTGCTGCGCAACCTGCAAGGCTTGAGCCTGAACGCCAGCGGCGGGGATGCCGAAGACGCCAGCAACGGCCCTGGCAACACAGGCGCGGCACTACCATCGCTGGGCAGCCTGGGTGATTCCGGAGGCAATGCAGCTTCTGACACAGTGGCCGTCAGCGGAGCCGGAGGACGCACGAACGGTCTCGCGAACTTCAGCGAAGACGAACTGCGCGACCGCATTTCGCAAGGGATTGAACAGGCGCGGGCCAGCGGCCAGCTGCCACCCGGCATAGACCCGACACAGGCGGTGGCCGGCATTATGGGCGCGCTCATGGGCGGCGCCGGTCGGCCCGGCGGCCCCGGGGGCGGCGGTGGCCGAGGAAGTGGAGGCGGTGGCGGTAGCGGAGGCTTCGGACGCGGGTCAGGGGCCTTCCGCAACCTCAATCCCACCCAGCTGCACGGCGGCTTCAATTACCAGGGCGAGTACGCCGCGCTGGACTCCGCGCCGTGGTCCCTCACGCTGACTCCGCAGATCAAGCCCAGCTATTCCAACGACACCTTCGGTGGCACGCTGGCGGGATCGCCCTACATTCCCGGCCTTATCAAGCCGAGCACCAAGCAGTTCGGTTTCCTCAACTTCAATGTGACCCGGAACACCACGCCGGAAGTCCTCACGGGCACGGTCCCTACAGACGCCCAACGCGGCGGGGACTTCAGTTCGCTCGTGCAAACCGTCAATGGTGCCACGACAGGCACGCCCATCTACGACCCCGGCACAGGCACGGCCTTCGCCTTTGGCGGCCGGGCAAATGTGATCGACCCGGCGCGCATCAGTCCGCAGGCACTCTATGTACTAAACAACTTCTACCCGCACGCCAATGTAAACACGGGCACTACGGGGAACACGCAGGCCTACAACTACCAGACGGTCACCACCGTAGGATCAAACACGGCGAACCTGTCCACGCGATTTACTCGCAATCTCGGCGCGAACAGCAGCCCTGTCTTTGGAGGCGGACGCTTCGGTGGCGGGGGTGGGGGCGGCGGCAACCGCAACGTACCTGCCACGCTGCACCAGAGCCTGAACTTCAACTTCAGCTATTCGCACTCGGCCTCGGACATCCGCAACATTATCCTGCCGCTCTCAGGCGCCACGCAGAGCGATGGCTACAACCTGAGCGCCGGATATGTGATCGGCAAAGGGCGTCTCAACAACACGAGCACCGTCACCTGGAACCGCAGTCATGCCCTTACGCGGAACTACTTCACGGACACAGGAAACGATCCCGCCGGCGCCGCAGGGATTGCCCTGCCCAGCACGGATGCCATTGGGTTTCGTCCTAACTTCTACAACGGCCTGCCGTCGCTCTCCATCGACAACTTCCTGTCGGTGAACAACACCAACCCGCAGGACAACATCGGCCAGACAGTCTCCTTGAGCGACCAGGTGGCATGGCGGCACAAGCGAAACAATCTGCGCCTGGGCCTGGATGTCCGGCGCGTGCATCAGGACTACCTCGGCGGAGGAACGCCCCTTGGGCAATTCACCTTTACCGGCCTGAATACCGAAAGCCCTACCGACCGCTGCACGTTCGGCGGTGTCGGTTGCCCATCGAACCAGAGCCCATCGACCACGGCGACCGGACAGGCCGGCAGTGGTGCCTCCTTTGCTGACTTCCTTCTTGGCCTGCCGCAGCAGAGCGAGATCCAGGCCGGTCTGGCGAAGATTTATCTCCGCGAAAACGTGGTCGACTGGTACGTGAACGACGACTATCGCCTGGCCAATGGCGTGACCCTGAATGGCGGCCTGCGCTATGAATACTTCGGGCCCTTCAGCGAGAAAAACAATCGCCTGGTAAACCTGACCGGCGTGGCACCCGGCACATCCTCTGTGGGTTGCGTCACGCCGGGCGGCATTTCCGTGCCAACCTCCGCGGGCACACTGACCTGCGCCGCGGGTTCCAACAGTTCCCTGCTGCAGCCGGACCGCGCCATGTACTCGCCACGCTTCGGCGCAGCGTGGCGGCCGCACTTCCTGAAAGACACGGTGGCGCGTGCGGGCTATGGCATCAACTTCAACACCGGCCAGTTCGCCACCTTTGCTCGCTCGCTCTCCTACCAGGCGCCCTTTGCGGCCACGCAGAACAATGTGCTCAGCTCCACGACGAACGCCACGGGATGCGTCGCGCTGACGCCAGACCAGACAACGAACTTCACGCTGGGCAGCGCGTTTGGCTGTTCCAGCAAGCTCTTCCAGAACACCTATGCCGTGGACCCGAACTATCGCCTCGGTCTGGTGCAGGTCTACAACGCCGACATCCAGCGCACGTTGCCGCTGGGCATCGTGCTGAACGTGGGGTACAACGGCTCCCACGGCTCGAACCTGAACGTGGTGAATGCACCCAACCACACTCCAACCACCGTGACTACACCCGACGCGGTCGCGTTCACCTATCAGCAGTCCATCGCAGAGTCCACCTTCAGCGCCCTTACCGTGAATGCGCAGAAGCGTCTCCAGAAAGGGATAGCTCTGGGCGCGAAGTACCAATACGCGCACTCCATCGATGACGCGTCCAGCATCAATGGCAGTACCGAGACCTCATCCATTCAGGATCCGACGAACCTGCAGGCCGAGCGCTCGAACTCGGCCTTCGATGTGCGGCACTCGTTAAGCGGCACCTGGTTATATGAGCTTCCGGTCGGTCCGAACCGTGCGTTCCTCAGCCGCGGTGGCCTCGCCTCCAAGCTGCTGGATGGCTTCAACGTATCCGGCAGCTTCACGATCAACTCCGGCAACTACTTCACGCCGAGTTACCAGTCCACGGTGGCGCAGACCGCGGCCGGTGGAACGTACACCTTGCGGCCGGATCGAGCCTTTGCGGAGCGCATACGGGGTGCGGGCTCGCTACGGTCCTTCTTTAATGCGGCTGCGTTTACAGCGCCGCTGAACAACGCTTACGGCAGCGCCTCGCGGTATTCCATTGAAGGTCCCGGGCAGCTGCTCATCAACGCCTCACTGTCTCGCACCGTATCGCTCACCGAAACGCGCTCCTTTGAGGCCCGTGTCACCGCCAGCAACGTCTTCAACACGGTGCAGTACAACGGCATCAACACGACGCTGGACTCCGCCACCTTCGGCCAGGTCACGGGTGCCGCGGCGATGCGCCAGATCACGTTCGTAGGCCGGTTCAGGTTCTGATGAAAACTCTCCTGCGACAGCTCCGTGGCCCGCTGCAGGCTCTCGCGCTGCTTGGGACCGTCCCTGCCCTCGCCCAGACACCTGCGACGCCAGACGCTCCAACACCGCAGGCCGGCAGCGGCTACCGGCTCACCGTCAACGCCAACATCGTGCTGACCAATGTGGTTGTGCGCGACAAGAAGACCGGCGCCGTCGTGACAGACCTCAAGGCAAACGACTTCCAGATTTTGGAGAATGGCAAACCGCAGAAGGTCGCGAGCTTCGACTACCAGAGCGTGAACCAGGCCGCCGCACTTCAAGAGAAGAACACGGTCGCGGGCAAAGCCACCGTGGCGGACCTGCTGGAGCGGAACTTCGCCGCGAATCCGGAACAGCTGCGCGACCATCGCCTGATCGTGATGTTCTTCGACATGAGCACCCTGCAGGACGACGACACCGACCGTGCCGTGGAAGCCGCGCAGAAATACATCAACACCCAAATGCAGCCCGCAGACCTGGTGGCTCTCGTGAGCTTCTCCACGGCCCTGAACCTCGACCAGGATTTCACCGCGAACAAAGAGGCGCTGCTGCACGGCCTGGGCAAGTACAACGGCACGGATCAGACCTCCTTCACGAACGGCGGGACAGGCGGCACAACCGCGGGCACCAGCGACGATGCCAGCAGCTTCGTCGCGGACGACACCGAATACAACAACCTGAACACCGATCGCGAACTGTACGCGATCCGGCAAGTCGCGCAGTCGCTGGAAAAGGTGGAACAACACAAGAGCCTGCTGTATTTCTCCGGCGGGCTTTCGCGCAACGGCATCGAGAACCAGGCCAGCCTGCGCGCCGCCACCAACGAGGCCGCCAAAGCCAACATGGCGATCTACTCGGTCGATGCGCGCGGGCTGCAGGCCTTGCCTCCAGTGGGCGACGCCACGCAGGGCAGCCTGCGCGGTACCTCTGCCTACACGGGCGGTGCGGTCGCCAGCCAGTTCAGCGCGAACTTCAGCTCCCAGGAGCTGCTGAGCACACTGGCCACCGATACCGGCGGCAAAGCCTTCTTCGACTCCAACGACTTCGGCCCGGTGTTTCAGCAGGTGCAACGCGACACCGAGGCCTATTACATCCTCGGCTTCCACTCCACCGATCCGCGTCGCGACGGCGTGTTCCGCCATCTGACCATCAAGGTGAACCGGGGGGACGTCAAGGTCGAGTACCGCCCCGGCTACTTCGCTCCAGCGGACTTCCAGCACCAGAAGACCGAAGACCGCGAGCAGGCCCTAAACGACCAGATCCGCAGCGATCTCCCCGCGCTGGACGTCGCCGTTTACCTGCAGGCCTTCTACCTGCGGCAAAGCGCCAACAGCTTCTACGTGCCGGTCAGCCTGCTCGTACCCGGTTCGCAGGTGCCCTTCACCAAGAGCAAGTCTCAGGACAAAGCGACCCTGGATGTATTGGGACAGATCAAGAATGCCCAGGGCATCACGGTTGGCAATGTGCGTGACACCGTAAAGCTTGCCGTCGATCAGGTCCAGCAGGTGCAGCGCCGGAACATCCAGTACTCCACAGGCTTCACCCTGGCGCCCGGCCGTTACCATGCGAAGTTTGTGGTTCGCGAGAACGAGACCGGCAACATGGGCTCCTTCGAAACGGATCTGCAGGTGCCTGACCTGAAAAAGCAGCCCGTCAAGCTCAGCTCCGTGGTGCTTGCGAGCCAGCGCATGCAGAATGGGGACAAGAATTCCCCCAACCTGCTCATTCGCGATGGCCAGGAGTACGTGCCCAACATCGCGCACGTTTTCCGTCAGGATCAGCATCTGTTCCTGCTCTACGAGCTGTATGACCCGACAAAGAGCAAGGAGGCGGCGCAACCAGCTGCGGCCCCCGGCCTCACGCGTCGCGAAGGCGGTCCGGTGCACGTACTGACCTCGATCGAGTTCCTCTCCGGCGGCGTAAAAGTCTATGAGACGCCGCTGGTCACAGCCGACGTGCTCAACGTTCCCGGACGCGACGCCGTGGCCTTCCAGTTCGACGTGCCGCTGGCGCAACTCAAGCCCGGCAGCTACATCTGCCAGGTGAACGTGATCGACGACGCCGGAGATTCGTTCGCGTTCCCGCGCACGGCCGTGCAGGTGCAACCGGCACAGACCAGTCCCCCGCAGTCTCCGCCATCTGCTAAGCCCGGTTCCTAGTAGCTATTGCTGTAAACAAAACCCACACAACACATCCGCGCGGGGGATTGACGAAACGCTCCGTTCGGGTGGACTATGTTGGCGTTTGCCTGGGGAGGTCACCCATGCACGTTGCCACCCGTTTCGTACTCACCTTCGCGTTCGCACTCAGCACGGCTGCGCTTACGAAGGCGCAAACCCTTTCCGTACACCCCCCGCAGGACCCACACAGCACTGCGGAATGGGCCCTGATCGCGCCCCATCTTCCGGACCCGGTCTTGTCCGGTCCGGACAAGCTGGAGACCACAGGCGACGTGCTGCGTGCACGGCGCTTTCCTGACGACGCCCTTACCTACTACAAAGCGGCATCGATCAACGGCGGAAACACCAGCCGATTGCTGAAAAAGCAAGGCGTCGTTCATATGGAGCTCCAGCATGGCCTGATCGCACGTCTGTGTTTCCAGCAGGCGCTTCGTCTCAACAAAAAGGACGCAGAGGCCTGGAACAATTTGGGCGCCTCGGATTTCATGCTCGGCAACACACGCGAAGCCGTTGGCGAGTACAAGCACGCTGTGAAACTCAATCGCACCTCGGCTGTCTATCACTCCAACCTGTCGCTCGCGTATTTCGAGAACCACGACGGCCACAATGCTCGCCTGGAGTTGGCACGCGCCTTCGCGCTCGATCCTGAGATCCTTCATCACACCTCTTCAGGTGGTTACAATTTGCAGATTCTTGGGTCCACCCACTACGCCGAGATCTGCTTCGAAATGGCGAGGATGTACGCCGCGCAGGGAGACCTGGACACTACGATCAACTGGCTGACGAAGGCTTCGGAGCGTGGCTTCGATGTGCGGTCCTCCATGAGGAGCGACCCTGTGCTACTGCCGTATCTGGAGAACGACCGCGTAAAGGTGATGCTGAGCAACTACGACCAACGCCACAGTAAGGAGCTGGCCAGGATCAAGCCCCCGGGTCTGGCTGCGGGGAGTCCCCAGTAGCTGCATCTAATGGTTGCGAGCTGGCGCCGCGACCTTATGGCTCTGGCGAACGTAGACAAGGAATGCGCATGCGGGTCAGTACTTGGGCCGTTTCACCCTTTCTCACTTTGGGTTTGCTGACGGCAGCCGGTCAGCAGGCAGAATCTCCTGCCGGTCCGAACCAGGGCCCCATCCAGTTGAATGTAGTTGTGACCAAGGGCGGCCATGGTCTGCCGGTGGAAGGCCTCCCCCAGAGCGGCTTTACGGTGCTGGACAACGGTGCCCCGCAACCCATCACCTCGTTCCGCGCCGTCACCGGAAAGGCTGAGCCCGTCAAGGTCCTGCTCGTCGTGGACGCTGTCAACGTGGACTTTCAGCGGGTCGCGTACGAGCGTGAACAAATTGACCAATTTCTGCATGCCAACGATGGGCAACTCCCTCAGCCGACATCGCTGGCGATCTTCACCGATACGGGAACCCGCATCGAACCTGCCTTCACCACCGACGGCAACGCACTTAGCCAGGACTTCGACAAGCAGGTGATCGGCCTTCGAGATTTGCGCCGCAGTGCAGGCTTTTACGGCGCCGAAGAGCGCATCGACCTTTCGCTCAAGACCCTTGATCAGTTGGTGACACGGGCCGCAACGCAACCCGGCCGCAAGTTCATCGTCTGGATCACGCCGGGCTGGCCACTGCTCTCCGGACCTGATGTTCAGCTCAGTTCAAAGCAGCAGCAGCAAATCTTCAATGAGGTGGTTGCCTTCTCTGACGCGTTGCGCCGATCCAATACGACCGTGTATGTCGTCAACCCGCTGGGGGCCGGCGCCTCGCCCGGACGCACTTTCTACTTCGAGAGTTTTGTAAAGGGTCTCAAGAAGCCGTCGCAGGCCGTACCGGGTGATCTGGGAGTACAGGTTCTGGCGGAGCAGACCGGGGGCCAGTTCGTCACCGGCAGCAATGACATCAGCGCTGGGCTTGCCCAATGTTTCGCAGACGCTTCGGTGCACTACGAGATTGCCTACCAGGCACCCCCGTCAGAGGGCCCTGCCGAGTATCACCGCGTCGAGGTCCGCGTGAGCGATGCACAGTTGAAGGCACGCGCGTTGCAAGGGTACTACTCCCCGCGGTGAGTTACTTGTAGGGGCAGTGGCGGCAGCCGGAGTTGCAACAGTAGCCACGCCGCAGGTGAAACTGGGCGGTGAACACCACGTAAGGTCCATCCTGGTAGGCGTCACCCGGCTCCAGACCATCGCCCAGCACCCACCCACTCCTTCCCTGACCCATGGGGACTTCATCCAACTCCTCCGTGTCCTGCGGGCCCAATCTCACGAGAACAACTCCAGGGATCTTGCCGGAGCCCGCGTTGGCAACGCCTTATTCCCAGTAGCCTCATGCCGCAGCAGGTCCGCGATGGAGCGACTCGGTTTACGCGCTTTGGCGGGTGGCTTGATGCCGTC
>CAXTGN010000101.1:0-12211 GCA_964243455.1 uncultured Acidobacteriaceae bacterium | reverse complement strand
TCGTGGTTGGGTTCCATGAAGGGCTGCTCGGTCATTCGCGGAGCAGCAACGTTCGCTTCACCGTCCTCCGTCCGCGTAGGAGAGGATACCTATCACGCCGAAAAGATCTTCCTCAACGTTGGAGCGCGGCCATCTGTTCCTCCCCTGCCCGGAGTGGACTCGGTTCCCTTCCTGACGAGCAGCACCATTCTCGACCTCGACGAGATACCGCAACATCTCGTCATTGTTGGGGGAAGTTACGTTGGCCTGGAGTTTGCGCAGATCTTCCGCCGCTTTGGTGCGGAGGTCACGGTAGTCGAGCGCGGTTCGCGGCTTATCGCGCATGAGGATGAAGATGTTTCGCTCGCGGTGCAAGACATCCTCCGCAAAGATGGCATCACGCTGCGGCTCAGCTCGGAGTGCATCCGGCTGGAGCAGCGCGATGGGAAGGCCGTTGTCCACGTATCTTGCACGGACGGGATCCCCGAGGTTCACGCGTCGCACATCCTGCTTGCCGTCGGCCGGAGTCCCAACACGGACACCCTGAGACTGGACCTTGCCGCCCTCAAGGTGGATGCACATGGATTCATCCCGGCTGATGACCAGCTCAGAACATCCGTACCAGGTATCTGGGCAATGGGCGATTGTAACGGCCGTGGCGCTTTTACCCACACTTCCTATAACGACTTCGAGATCGTTGCCGCAAACCTGCTCGATCACGATCCACGTAAGGTCAGCGATCGCATCCCTGTACATGCCCTCTACATCGATCCGCCTCTTGCCCAAGTGGGTATGACGGAGACGGAGGTTCGGCGCCGCGGCCTCCCTGCGCTCATAGGAACTCGGCCCATGAGCAAGGTAGGGCGTGCGGTTGAGAAGGGCGAGACGCAAGGCTTCATGAAGGTGCTGGTCGATAAAGCCTCAGGGCTGATCCTTGGAGCCTCCATTCTGGGCACCGGCGGGGATGAGGCGATTCACTGCATCTTGACGGCGATGTATGCGGGCAAGCCGGCAAGCCTGCTCCAGCGCTCCATGCACATACATCCCACCGTGGCCGAATTGATCCCCACGGTCATGGGCGATCTGAAGCCCCTAACATAGCTCTCGCCGCACACTGCTTCACACCTCTCGGGTGAGCTCTTCCAGAAGCAGCACTACAGATTGGTATTCGCGCCCGGTTGCGAGGTTCATTCCGATCTCACAGGTTCGATTACTGCACAGATTTCTGTCGAACGTCTCGCCTTTCAGCTCTTCGACCTGTTCTTGCGTTGCGGATTTCGTGAGTTCAGGGTGCAGGAAACCGCGGTCGCCCGCAAAGGCGCAACAGGTTGCGTAGATCGGTGTGACGGCCTTCTCGGCGAGAGCACTCCCGAGTGCTTGTAGTTCCTCAACTAGCCCAAGGTGATGAACTGCGCAGACAGGATGAATAGCAGCAGATCGGACCTGACGAGTCACTGTGAGCTTCGGAAGCAGATAATCATGAGCCCAGGCGACCGAATCCAGAACCTTGAGTTGCTTATGGCGCTCCAGGTTTTCAAGCGTGAGATACGGTACGATCTCGGCTGTGATTCCGAAGGTACAGGAACTGGCATCGCAGACGATTGGCAATGTCGCACCATCGCTCCAGGTCCACATCTTCTCGACAACCTTGTTTGCCATGTACTTGTTGCCCTGAAGGTACCCCTTGGAATGCCAGATCGTCGCACAACACGTTCCCGACAGGTCCTCCGGAATCCATACCGGCAGCCCTGCGCGGGCCGAAACAGCGACCATTGCCTCAGCCAGGTTGGTTCGAGGAGCGTCGGGATCGCTGTCACCGAAAATACGATTCACACAGGCATGAAAGTACACCGCGGCTGCGCCGGCACGCGAAGTTGAGGGAACCCGTGCTTCAGCGGAGGGAGGGATGTTCGGCAGCCTGGCCGGGATGAGTTCGTTGCTGAACAGGGTTCGTGCAGAGACAGTGGCTTCGTTGGCCAGAATGGCCCCTCCAAACACGCGTTCGGCGATATGGTTCAGTCCCACTGCCGCTCGGGCAGCGACCTCGCTCGCACCCCAGTGCTCTGAGACCTTTTCGGCAACGTACTCCTCAGTTCGACTATGCTCAGCGTGCCGAAACTGCTTCATGAGATGGCCGGTGTTGATGCCAACCGGGCAGGCGAGCGCGCAACTCCCATCTCCCGCACAGGTCTCGATCGCTCTGTACTCGTATTCTTTCAGCAGCGTGCTCGTTAGCACCGAACCAATGGGCTGCCGCAGCATCTCTCGACGAAGAGCGATGCGCTGCCGTGGGGTCGTGGTGAGGTTTCGACTGGGGCAGACGGCTTCACAGTATCCGCACTCTATGCAACGATCGACCTCCTTCTCCACTGTGGGCACGGTATGCAAGTTTCGAAGATGCTCCTGCGCATCTCGAGTGAGCACCACCCCAGGCGACAGTATGTTGTCTGGATCCGCAAGGCCCTTCACCCGCCACATCAGTTCGGTGAGCTTAGGCCCCCACTCATGCTCGACAAACGGAGCGATGTTGCGTCCGGTGCCGTGTTCTGCCTTGAGGGACCCGTCATACTTGTCCACGACGAGAGAAACGATATCTCTCAGAAAATTGTCAAAGCGCTCCGTGTCTGCGACTGTGTTTAAGGATGGTGTGATCAAGAAATGCAGGTTGCCAACAGAGGCGTGCCCGAAGACGACCCCATCGTACCCGTGCTTCTCAAACATAGCCTGCAGATCCAGCGCTCCGTCTGCCAAACTTTCCTGAGGAAAGCAGACGTCTTCCAGTATCAGAGACGTGCCGGTGGCGCGTGCTCCTCCGATAGAAGGCAAGAGACCATCGCGAACGTTCCAATACTGGGCTGCGGTTACCGGGTTGGTCGTGAACTCTGCAGGTTCAAGAAGCTGCAATGTCGCTAACACGGAATCGACCGCAGCCTGGGCGACAGCGATGCGCTCCTTGCTGCTTTCGCGAAATTCGACCAGCAAGGCAGTTGCGTTAGGAGGTAACTTCTTCCAGCGATCGGGTACTCCCGGCTTGCCTTCCACCGCGCGCAACGAACTTCTGTCGGACAACTCCACGGCGGCTGCCCCGTGCTCGTTGAACGGCGCCACAGCAGCACACGCACTCCGCATGTCTGGGAAGATCAGGAAGCTGGTCAGCCGAAATGTGTCGTCCGGGACCGTCTCGAAGACGGCTTCCGTGAGGAACGCCAGCGTACCTTCTGAACCAACCAGGAGACGCCTGAAGATCTCGAGCGGAGTCGCGGCATCCAGGAACGCCTCCATGTGATAGCCGGTTGTGTTTTTGATACTGAACTTCTTCCGTAACCGTGCGGCCAGAACACTATCCGCTTCGATCTCCTGCTTGATCTTGAGCAGGCCCTGAGCAAGCTCGGGTTCTGCCGCTGCGAAGGCCTCTTCCGCTTGCGGAGCCGCGGTGTTGATATACGTACCGGAAGGCAGCAGAAAGGAAAGCGAGCTAACTGTCTTATAGGAGTTTTGCACGATGCCACAGCACATACCGCTTGAGTTATTGGCGATCACGCCCCCTATCGTGCAGACCCCAGAGCTTGCCGGATCCGGCCCCAAACGAAATCCATAGGGCTTTAACGCCAGATTCGCGCGAAAGAGCACGGTGCCCGGCTTAACTCTCAAACGTGCGCCCTCCTCCTCGACCACCCAACCCGCCCAATGCTTACGCGCGTCGATCAGGATGCCGTCGCCTTGTGACTGGCCGCTCAAGCTGGAACCGGCGGCTCGTATCGTCACCGGAATCCGCTTCTTGCGGGCATATGCGAACACTGCTGCGACCTCTCGAACGCTGTGGGGCGACACAACGATTCGAGGAAACAGTCTGTAAGGGCTTGCGTCCGTGGCGTAACGGATGAGATCGGTCGCAGTCGCGTGAACCTCGGCGGGGCCGACGATTGCGGCTAAGTCATCTCGCAGCCATGCAGGGCTACCTCCTGCCAACGTTTCCGGTGCAGAATCGTGGGTGGATGCGTGCGTCTGCGGCGCAATCGCCGTGACGTTTGGCTCAAGTAGCTTATGCATGGAAGCCCCGTGGTGAGACAGAACAAGAAGACCCCAGCGGTCCTACTACGACACCCCCTGATCGGGGGTCTCGGACGCTACTCTTATGGTTGCAAGTTGATCGAACTCTCGTGGCGATCGCCTATCAGACCATTCGAAGCAGTTGAGAAGGTGGACTCGGTAGCCCTAGCTCCAAAGAGGCGCAAAGAAATCACCCGAAGCGGTCTCGGGTATCGATAGGAAGGAGCTGAAGATCCTATGAGCGACGATCGTGCATAGTTGACTTTCGGTCTACCTTGTCTGCTTCGTTATCGTCGCTTGGCATAGCGCGACAGCCAAGGAGTGACAAATGACTTCTATCATGGGTTTCCTACGTCGACCTGTGGTCATCGCGACGATGGTTGCGACCAAAGCGGCAATCTTGTTCGCAATAGCCGGCGTGTTTGGCTGGAGCTGTGCTTTCGCGGCCATTGCGACCGCACTCATTTCTCTGTTGAGACGCGACAACACCACGCTCCCCTCAGGAAAACCAGCGGTGTGAGTGAGCTGGGGGTTACGATACGCTCATGCGGCATGCCGCTTGGTGGAGGTCCTGTTTATGCCTCCGGCAGTGCGGCCAATCGTCAGACGTTGGCGATCAAGGTGTGACAGGCCAGAGCGAAGCTATGTTGGAGGAAGGGAGTCGTCGTGAATCTTACGTCAGTGTTCAAGGTCTCGGCATCGCTCTGTTTGGGGCTTTCGAGCTGTCTCGTCCTCGCCCAACGGCCGTCGGCAGACTGCCCCAAGGGTGGCGTCGGACCCTCTGTCGCCGTGGGTGCGCAATACGACACGACGCACGTCTACGTTGCCCCGGCGAACTTAGACCGGTTTGCAGCCAGCTTTCTCGGCACTGTCGGCGGCAGTAGCACGAAGCAAATTGTAACGACGGTTACTCCGACAGCCAGCAGCACGATTTCACAGGTAGTGCAGACCTCGGTGGGAACTATCTCACTCTTCGGGTACAGCACGCCTATTCCAGCCCCCTTTGGCGAAGAGCGCGGCGGATATCTGGTCACAGACATGGACACGGCCATCTGCGCTGCAGTCGCGGCCGGTGCAGACGTGATCGTGGCTCCTTTCCAGGACCCGATCGGCATGGACGCGGTGATCCAATGGCCCGGTGGCGTCAACATGCAGCTCTATCGGCATAAGTTGTCGCCGTCTTACCCGGCGTTCCGGCATGTCCCCGAAAACCGCGTCTACGTTTCGCAGTACCGGGTAAAAGCCTTCCTCAATGGGTTTGTCCCATTCGCACACGGCAAGGTGGTCGCGGATGACAAGGAGGCTCCAGGCCTGGAGATCGGAAGACCGGGGGAAGTATATAGGCGCGTTCTGATCGAATCTGGTTTTGGGAAGACGTTGGTCCTTGTGACCAACGGGCACCAGCCGTTTCCATACGGACGAGAGACGACAGGGTATGAGGTGGATGATCTCGACACGACGCTGGCAAAAGCGAGGGCTCTCGGCGTGGACCTTCTGGTCGCCCCCTACACGTCAGGCAATAGGCGTTCAGCTGTTGTGCAATTTCCTGGAGGGTACGTTGCCGAGTTGCATGCAGCAGTTCCCTAGGGCGGAGCCGGGTTCGCGCCAGTGTCACTGTCGGACGAAGCTAAAGGTCGAAGAAGCCGCGCTTCAATGCAATGGTCACAGCATGCGTGCGATCGTTTGCAGAGAGCTTTGACAGGATGTTCCGGACGTGGCCCTTCACAGTGTCCTCGGTGATCAGAAGGCTATCCGCGACGGCCTTGTTGGAGCAACCGGTACTGATAAGCTTAAGCACCTCGATCTCCCTGTCGGTAAGCGCATCGTCCATAGCATGCACTGCCAGTTCGGAGGCGACCTCTGCTGGAACACGTCGCTCGCCAGCGTGGACAGCTCTTAACGTATCGAGCAGATCGCGGCGAAGGGTTTCCTTCAGCAAATAGCCCTGAGCACCGGCCTTGAGCGCGCGGATCGCCTGCACGTCACCAAGATAGGTAGTAAGAACAATGATCCGGGCAGCTGGAAACTCTGCCCTGATGATTCGGATAGCGTCGATCCCATTCATATCCGGCAGGCGAAGGTCCATCAGGGTCACGTCCGGCCTATGCTCCTTGAAGCAAGCAATAGCCTCCGCGCCTGTTCCCGCCTCTGCGGCTAGCACCATATCGTCTTGGCTCGCGATCATCGTTGCAAGCCCTTCGCGGAGCACGGGGTGATCGTCTACCGCAAGGATCCGTATACGTTGCCGCGTCTCATCCTGCATGGAACCGCACGCTCCTCCATCTCGCCGCTAACCTCTCGGGAAGCTACAACTTGAACTTGATCATCGCAGACGTGGGCCGCATCTTACACCCCCATTTCGAGTGACCGTCAGAACTCCTTCCTGTTCAACTCTGTGATCCTCGACGGTGTGTCGCAGGAGCACGGCGATGCTGCCGAAGGGAAACACAGACAAGAAGAACATTCGCCTAAGCGTCGGCTGAGACACTCCTTTCGAGGGGTGCGTAAGCGCGTTACGCTCCTGTATCGTGGCCAACACGGGCCCTCGCTCGCGTCCTCAGATTAGTCCAGGAGCCAGAAATGTCGGCATGCACGCCTCTCCGAATCCTGTGTGTAGATGATCACCCTGTCGTACGTGCAGGAATCGCGACCATGTTTGAGGGACAGGACAGGTTCCGCCTGGTGGCCACTGCAGCTTCTGGTGCGGAAGCAATCGCGCAATTTCAGGAGCATCGGCCCGATATAACACTGATGGACCTCCGTCTGCCGGATATGAACGGATCGGAGGTCATATCCCGCATCCGGGAACGTTGGTGCCAGGCACGCATCATCGCGCTTACAACCTATGCCGGCGACTTCCAGGCCCACCGAGCCCTGAAAGCCGGAGCGATGGGCTACCTGCTTAAGAGCTCTTTACGGACGGAGCTGTTCGAGACGATCGAAGTTGTTCACGCAGGCCGGCGCAGGATTACGCAGGAAGTCGCTGCAAACATGTCGGAGTTCCTTCTAGCGGACGCTCTGACCGAACGAGAGGTCCAGATCTTGAAGGGTGTGTCGTCCGGAAGCGCTAACAGGGAGATTGCAGTCGAACTGCGGATTTCTGAAGAGACCGTCCGGGGACATCTCAAGAATGTTTTCCTTAAGCTTCGCGCCAACGACCGGACGCATGCCGTAGTGATTGCGCTACAAAGAGGCATTCTCGCTATCTGACGTTGGGAGCGCATTCAACCTGCGTGCGGGAGATGATTGTTAGCTCGCCTCTATTGCCCCTCCTCCTTCAATTGAAGCGCGGCTGCGCGGCTGCTGTTGGAGCTCGCGCCGGGTTCGACCTCAGGGATGACCTGTCTCCAGCGCCGGACGATGATGGCCTCGTAGAGGCCGGCCTTGTGGTAGGGCTCCTCCTCTGTGAAGGCCATTGCCCCAACACGGTCTTCGACATCGATCACGAAAATGGCTCCAACGGCTCCTCCGTCTGCATTCTCAAGCGGTCCGCCCATCCGCAACACGGAGGCATGCTGCTTCAGAAACTCCAAGTGTCTGGGCCGAATCAACTCACGAAGCTCGCCGGAGTTCGGCTTGTCAAAGCATAAGAGTGCGTAGTGCATGGAGACCGCCGATCCTGGGCAAGTGGGGTTGAGAGACATAACGGAGTGTCGGGTGCAAGACCAAGACAAGCTGGCGCTACGCTTCCTGAGGAAGCGGGATCTGCGCGCCGGGCGACGACTGTGGCCCACGAGGGCCGTAGTCGGTATCCGCTGAAGCATGACCGCCGCGGATCAAGCCCACAGGCGCATCTCCTGGCTCCATCATCGATTCCACGAGAACCAGACCCTGATGCTCCGTGTTGAGGACTGCCTCAAACTCTTCGCAAGTCCTCACGACAAAGCCACCGAGCGCTTTTGGGCTGAACACCTTTGGCAGGTCAGCGTAGGACCAATTCGCGACATCGTTGTATTTCGCTTCCTTGCCCAAGATGGTTCTCTCGATCGTGTAGCCACCGTTGTTGATGAGAAAGACATACGGCTTCAGCTCATGCCGAAGCATCGTAGAAAGCTCTTGTGCAGTAAGCTGGAACGACCCGTCGCCAATCAGGAGAATGTGCCTACGATCTGGCGCAGCCATCAGCGTTCCGAGCAGAGCTCCTAATGTGTAGCCGATGGAACCCCAGACTGCCTGGGTCACGAACGTGCATGCGTCCGGGAGCAGCAATCCAGTCCCGCCAGAACTCGATGTGCCGTCTTCCGCAATAATCACATCTCCGGGACGTAGAAACTTCTGCAGGGCGCTCCAGTACTGCGATTGAGTGAGTGGTTCGTTCGGGGAGCTTACCCCAGACGTATCCTTAGGACCGGTCGCACGCTCCACACGTCGTGGGGAAGCTTTGAGAACTCGCGTGACATTCGTTAGCAGGCTCCGCAGGGTGATCCCCTCGAAGTGTTCCTCCCCGACCTCAGCGGAAAAGCCGTTCAAGTGAATGGCCGTCGCAGGGATCGCGTCTGTAAAGAAGCCTGAAGTGCTGTCTACTCTCCTGAAACCGATAGTGATGAGGCAATCACTTTCCTCTACGATGTTCCGCAACGAGGGTTTACTGGCGACGCCGAAATACACTCCTGCAAACAAGGAAGATTGCTCTGAAAATGTTCCCTTGGAGCTTGTCAGGACAGCCACTGGCAGCTGGCCCTTCTCTGCCAAGGCTGCGGCTTCCTGCAACACGCTAAAGCGGTCCGTATCCATGTCGAGCAAGAGTGCAGGGCGTTGTGCTTCTTCCAGCCGGGTCACGATGGCGGCGGTGCAAGCATCCAATCGTTCCTCGTCGCTTTCCGGCTCTGTCAGCTTCAGAGCTCCCTCCGGCACCACGATCTCCAGATACGCGATATCGGAAGGCAACTCGATGTACACCGGGCGCTTGACTCGCCAGGCGGTAAGAATACAACGATCGATCTCGGAAGCCGCATTGGCTGGCGTGAGTTTAGTCTGTGCGATGGTGAGCTGACTGAAGACGCGGTAAAAGTTGTCGTGACTTCCATCCGCGGGCGTGTGGTGCATCATCCTGTTCCGCGCAATCGATTTGAGTGGCAACGAACCGCAGATGCAAATTACCGGAACGTGCTCAGAAAAGGCTCCAGCAATTCCATTGGCCGCGCTTAAGGCACCGACACCATTCGTTACGACCAGGGCCGCGAGACCGTTAAGTCTGGCGTATCCATCGGCAGCGTAGGAAGCATTGAGTTCATTGCAGTTGCCGATCCACTCCGGCCGGCCACGGTCCTCAATCTGTTGCATGAACTCAAGGTTGTAATCACCCGGGACGCCAAACAGATGTCGTATGCCGACCTCTTCCAAGCGCCTCAACAGGTAGTCACCGATCGTCTGTCTCATAGTTCCCTTTCAATTGGCTGATCAACGTGTCGGGTTTGCCGAGCTATGACACCCGCCCCACGATTGAGGGCTCCCACGAATGCAGTATGAGGTGCATAGGGAAGGGGCGCTGAACCCCGATTGGGTTGCTATTCGCCTACTCTTCCGTGTGGGTTCGTTGTACGATGACATCTCGACCTAACCGGCACGTTAGAAAGCTGATCCGTGCGGCCCAAGCGGACTCTTCACGCAGCAGCTCATTCGACTCACTGTCTCCCTTCTCATTCACCCGTGATCATGGGTATCGCCGCAAACCTGAGAGGGGCCACGCCGAACGACCAAAGCTGGCTCGAGCAAGCCGCCGTCTTGTCAGGGCTCTCGTTCCGGCCGCGACGTAATTTGAATCATTCGGGTGTTAGCGCTATGCCTGAGCTGGCCTAAGCTGCGTGTTCCGGACGACTTACGCTACGTCCGGTAGTGGGGCGTTCTGTTCCAAGCAGGTCAGCTTTGCGGCTCTCTGAGCCGCACACCGCAGGCGTCATCAACCACATACGTACCGGTACCGATCGACGTTTACTTCCTGTTTGCCGACAACCCGAGAGGCAAGTCAGGAGAGCGCGTTCAACGTCACCGATATGAAGCTTGGCAGTGGAAGCGCTGAGAGTCATCCGCAGGTATAGTGCTCCCCCGTTTATGAAGTTGGACTACGATGCAAGTGTCTCTTACGACACGACCATTGTGCCGATCGCATTATGCAAGATCGGAGATTGCTACAGATGCATGGAATAGATGATGGTGCCGGAAGCTGAATCCACAAGAGAAACGCTGGATGCGCCCTGATCAGTCACAATCAAGTGGGTTGCGTCGGCCCAAGCAAGCCCCGTCGGATTGCGTAGTGAATTCCGTGGCGTGACGTTGGACGTGCTAGCTGGACCAGCATTCAGTGCGAGTGAAACGATTTGTCGCCGTCCGCCGTCGGCCACGAATAGGATACTTCCCCGATTATTGAGCAGCAGCGCCTGGGGAGTGCCGAGCTGTCCTATGCTACGGGCGCTGTGGTTGGCGAGGCTCAAGGCGAATATGCTGCCCTGAGTGACATCAGAGACGTAAAGTTGATGCGCCGCGGGGTCAATCGTCAGCGATCCGAGTTTACTCGCTCCGGAGACTTGAGCAACAAACGAAGGAGCGGATTTCGAGTTCGGCTTGAAAGCGTATATCTCCGCTGAGTCACCCGAAGAGAAGTAAACAGTCTGTGACGAGGAATCGAATGAGATACCCGCGGCAACGTGTCCGGTGATCCATGATCCAAGGAGATGCCCGTCGGTCGTGAACTCTTGAAGAAGACCGAAGATCGCGGTGCCAGTGGAGCGACTGCTAGCGATGAAGAGACAGGGTTGCCCGTCGATCACGCCATAAGCTAGGTCGGAGACAATACCGGGGGTATTGGAGCTGCATCTGCCCACAATCAAGCCCACCGTCGTCGAAAGGCTTATGGCCAACACTGTTCCGTCGGCAGCGAGGACGAATAGTGAACCATCAGCAGGCTTGACGGCAGCGACGGGGTATGTGGCCGCCTGGCTACTGGAGGCAAGAAAGACCAACACTGCCACGAGGAGAACTTCGAGCCTCAAAAAATAGCGATGAATCATGGGTTGTTACCTCCAATCCGCGGGAAGAAGCCGTCGACCAGTTTGAGCAAAGCAGGCCCACCGCCCGCCAGCACGCACAGGATGAAAGCCGAGAACATTTGGGTGGGATCGAAGGTCATTCCGAATAGCTTGACAGATGTATCGCCACTCCATATGAAGAAGGCGATCAACCAAGTAAGAGATGCGATGATCAGTCCCAAAATGAATTCCCGCCAACTCCACCTTGTCGCTGCGAATCGCAACAACAGAGCCCGCAAGAAAGCTCCGATTAGGGTGCCCCCGAGGACGCTGACCGCCATCATTGGCAGGGGTGGCGAAAACTTGATCGGAACAGCGATCGGTTGCGGCCATGAGGTTCCTCCGTCGGCCGCGAAAGGGATTAGCAGGTTGAGCTTTGCGTCTAATTTGTCGGAAAGAGGATGTGACGAAGCGGCCATAGCCTTCCACATGTTCGGTACGGTCGTGACCGTAACGATCAGTTGGTCCGCGGGCCGTAACTGGCTGGTGGACAGTTGGACAGAGATGGGCGTTTGCAGGCAGGTGCCGCAGGTGACCGTGGCGGACGGAGTCCCTAGGCTGGCACCCAACCATTGGAGGTTGCTTTTCAACGTTAGTGGGAAACTTGTCGGGCTGCCGGTACGAACGGACTGTACTGGAATAGGCCCGGGCTCGAAGGCGTCGGAAGCTCCATAAGGAGAATGCAGAGGGACACGCACTGTTCCAACGATGGCCGATGGACCATCCGGACCGATGTGCAGGTTCACGCTCTGAATCGTGTCATTGAAAACTCCGGTGGGATCCTGATCGACTTGGTATTGATAGGCGTTTTGTGTGAACAGACTACTGTCGTTTAGATATAGATTGAAGCTGAAGCGGTGCGAACCGGGATCAGTCTTCATTGAAGTCCGATCAATTTCCGCACGATCGATTCCCCCGTGCATGTCTACATCGATGAATGGGCTTTGTGCGATCGAATTGTAGGGAACTTTGCCGAGCGGTTTAACGTCGAACTCTACAGTGCTGTTCGCGTCAGGATGAACGGATTCGATACGCAGGGAGGGCCCTCGATCCATTGGAGCCTGCGCGAAAGAGGCGTTAGCGCACGCGATAGAAGCGAAGACAAAGGTAAGAAGCCATCGTGTCATTGTCACCTCCGGAAGCTCTGCACTGCCCAC
>CAXTGN010000100.1:2734-12229 GCA_964243455.1 uncultured Acidobacteriaceae bacterium | reverse complement strand
TTTCCCCACCGGCATGAAGTGGAGCTTCGTCCCGAAGCAGTCAGAAAAGCCCAAGTACGTGCTCGTCAACGGCGATGAGAGCGAACCCGGCACCTGCAAGGATCACGTCATCTTCCTCAACGACCCGCACGCGGTCGTTGAAGGCACGATGATCGCGGGCCTGGCGATCGGGGCCAAGGTCGGCTTCATCTATCTGCGCGGCGAGTACCGTTACCTGCTGAAGATTGTGGAGAAGGCCGTGGCTGACGCTTACGCCAAAGGCTTTCTCGGCAAGAACATTTTCGGCCGCGAGGGCGTGGATTTTGATATCGTCACCCAGACTGGTGCCGGTGCTTACGAGGTCGGCGAAGAGTCGGCCCTGATGGAGTCCCTCGAGGGCAAGCGCGGCGTTCCCCGCATCAAGCCGCCGTTCCCGGCCGTTGTCGGCCTATACGGCGGCCCCACGGTCATTAACAACGCCGAAACCATCGCCAACGCCCCACACATCCTGCTGATGGGCGGCCCCGAGTACGCCAAGCTCGGCTCCGAACGCAACGGCGGCACCCGTCTGTTTGGCATCTCCGGACATGTAGAACGCCCCGGCGTCTACGAGCTACCGATGGGCTATTCGCTCCGCAAAGCCATCTATGAGGTGGCGGGCGGCATCAAGGACGGTAAGAAGCTCAAGGCCGTCGTGCCCGGTGGCAGCTCCTGCCCCGTGCTCAAGGCGGACGAGATCGACGTTGGCATGGACTTCGACCAAATGGCCAAAGCCGGCACCATGCTCGGCTCCGCCGGGGTGGTCGTGCTCGACGAATCGGTCTCCATCGTCGAGTTCGCCCTACGAACCATCAAGTTCTACCAGCACGAGAGCTGCGGCTGGTGCATCCCCTGTCGTGAAGGCACGGACTGGCTGAAGAAGACCTTGACCCGCTTCCACGCGGGCGCCGGGACCAAGAAGGACATCGACAACATCCAGTACCTTGCGGAAAACATGATGGGCCGCACCTTCTGCCCGCTCGGCGACGCCGCCGCCATGCCCACGCTCGGCTTCATCAAGAAGTTCCGCTCCGAATTTGAGGATTACCTCGCCGGCGCCCGCGTCGACCACCCACTGATTCAGATCCAGCCCTTTGGTGAGACCAACGAGCTTGTGGGCGCGCACTAGCTTAAGATAGCAACTGCCGATCCGCCTAAAACTCGTCGGTTCTGACCCTTGTTCATGTACGCAGTGGTCGTGCGGCTTGAACTGTGGGCTAATCGAGCCAACTGAAGTCACTAGAACCTGTGTAGCCACCTCAACATTTGAGGATTTCTTTACGACGTCGAAGTTACACTACGCTTTCGCTGGTTTCTCGTACGAAGGAAGGGACGGCATCCCCGCCATTCTGGTTATGCCGTCTTGAGCGTTAATGACCTTGTGGTTGGATCTTCTGTGGCGCGGGTGTGCTTTTGCTCGCCGTATTAGCGGGCGCTGGAACCTTCGACAGTCCGGACGAAACATTCGCGGTAGGCGTTGGGACCTTCGCTCCACCTTGCTGTGTTGCCACATCTACCGGGTAACAAGGAGTTGGCTGCCCAGGGTCCGGGTCTCCTGGATCTGTGATGACAACGCCGACCTCCTCACAAGGAATTGGATCACCACCGCCTCCGCCACCGCCGCCACCCGAAGTCTGCATAGGCACGGTTTGCACGGCGCAACCTTTGGTGTAGATATTCGTGTGATTCCAAATCGAAGTTGGGGGAAACGAGAAAGACGCTCCTACTCCTGAGGCTGAAACACTGATCGAAGCAGACCCAACACATGAGGTCCCATACAAGCACTGCATGACAGCAGTAGCCATCGTTGCTCCGCAGGTAATGGATGCCCCGTTTGCATCTGCAAGGCCACTTGTTGTCGCTATATTGACCGTATGCTGTTGCGGGATCATACCGTAGAGCGGGAAAAGCACTCCGGTTTCAGAACTTAGAGTGGTGATTTGCGCACTGCACTCGACGCTACACATGGGGGCTGTCGCGCCTGCTGGAACGGGTGCTCCAGACTGAATGTTGGCAGGGTTCGAATAGATACACGACCCCTGCGCCCCGCCACCGTCTCCATGATTTCCAGTAGCGTGATTCGTTGAGTCAGACGCAGAAACGAAAGTTCTCATGGTCGTGCCGCTAAAGTTCACGGCGCAAGAACCCCAAACGGTAGAGCCCGGGCTTGGATCTTGGGCCAAAATCGGACTTACACAGGCGCATAGCAGAAGAAGATGCCGGACTTGCAACATCGTGAGGACCTCCAAAATCACGGATTTGTGCTATTGCTTGGCGGGAGGAACAACGAGAGGGGTCGTCAGGTCTTTGTGCAGTTCCGTATCCGCGATCCCGCAGGAATCACCGGAACAGCACAGTTGGCTGGCGTCTCTGGAGGAACAGGATGCGGAACTTACAGAAGGTTCCGTGAGCCACGCCATCACAGCGGGCGCTTCGCGCAGTCGAGTCTGCACTAACCCAAGCGGGTAGATCTGCCGATGCGGGATGGTCACTCCAAGATCAGCCGCACTGGCCACACCCAGATCCTGTACGGACATCACCGGCTTGCCTTGGCCATCCTTCCGAAACAAAGCCATGGCCTGGTAAGGGCCGACGGTTTGACCAGCGTAAGAAATCGTAACCGTGTACGCCACGTACTTTGTATAGACCACATCAGGAGTTACGAACTTTTGCTCCCCTGATCCATCATGGTGCCAACCGTGGCGCTAAACAACTGCCCGGCTAGATCAAGGTTGGTAAGGTTAGGCGGCCGCCATCTGGGACGAGTCATGAACCAGGAGACGGTAGGAGACCCACTATCAGCCCTGTTCTCCGTGTGCGCCTCCAGATCGAGAATTTCGGGCAACTTCAGGTCCGGCGTAACAAAGTCCGTCCAGTGCTCACTGCGGATGTCCGCGATGGCTCCTTCTCGAAAAGAACCAAGAGTAAACGTCGCCTGCTGTGAACTGACCTTTGCGTCTAGGTCCTTCGACGTAAGTTGTCCGCCGGTCGCCAACGCCGCACTTGCTGTATTTGTGACGGTGTTGACCTGCGTAAGATACGTGATCTGCTGGTAAAGCTGGCGTACATGGTCCTCGTCGTGATTCGAGGTTGACTGCCCGAGTGCCGGAAGGACGGAACCTAGAAGCCTTGTGCCGTCATAAGAAAGGGGAAAGGTACTCTGCGCAACCCCAAGGTGAAATCTCCTAAAGCGTTTGGAACAGCGAAGGGAAAGTAGCGGAAGCCTAACGGCGACTCGCAAACTGGTCAAGCAAAATGTCGCTTGTGACTCGTTTAGCTCCTAGCTTTTATGCATACCGTCATTCGGGCGTTACAGCCCGTAGCAGCTTGAGCGAATCTAATGCGATTGATGAGACGAAATCGTACCTTAGCTCTGATTGGACTCTTAGGCCCAGGTCTTTCAATTACTCTCACTGGCTGCTCCTCAAAACACACCGGCGCTCCCGTCGTCACCACCTCCGGCCGTTTGATCGATCAAAGCTGGATCACCGCCACCCAATCCTGCTGGCCTGACCTCGGCAAACAGGGCTATAGCGCGGAGGACGTTCGCCGCGATCTGGCCAATCTCGACGACTTCCACAATGCGTATCCCGTCTACGCTGCCCAAACCCACAAGCGTCTCGACGAGATTCTCGGCAAGCCTCTCCAAACCGGCCCCGACCCGGACATCAGCCAGCTCGCTCACTCCCAATACCCCGTCCTTACCCGAGGCCAGGCCGCCGCGGGCACCGTCCCACACATGGCCGTCGTCCAAAGCACAAACGGCATCGCTCCACCGGACGCATTCTGTTCGGTCCAGCCTGGCGTTCCGCAGGGCTTCTCGAAGTAGGATTAAGGTATGCCTGACGTAACGTTCACCGTAGACGGCAAGAAGCTCACCGCACCTGCCGGCACCCTGCTCATCGACGCCTGCAAGACCTCCGGCATCGAGATCCCGGCTTTCTGTTACTATCCCGGCCTCTCGCTGCAGGCCGCCTGCCGCATGTGCGTGGTACGCATTGAGAAGATGCCCAAGTTGCAGACCGCATGCACTACCCCGGTCGCCGAAGGGATGATCATTCAGACTGAAACGCCCGAAATCGCCCAGGCGCGCAAGTCCACGCTGCAACTGCTGCTCGGCAATCATCCGCTCGACTGCCCCGTCTGTGACGCCGGCGGCCAGTGCGAACTGCAGGACATGACCTTCAAGTACGGTGCGGGGGAAAGCCTCTACGCCGAGGCCAAGAATCATCGGGAAGAGCAGCAATGGTCGCCGGTCGTCTTCTTCGACCGCCCGCGCTGCATCCTCTGCTACCGCTGCGTGCGCATGTGCGGCGAAGGCATGGACGTCTTCGCGCTCGGCATCCAGAATCGCGGCTCCGCGGCCGTTATTGCGCCCAATGTGCCCGCGCAGCTCTCTCCCGACGATCTGCCCCGCGTCGATTGTGAGCAGTGCGGCATGTGTATCGATGTCTGCCCCGTGGGCGCGCTCACGTCCGGCACCTATCGCTACAAGACTCGCCCGTGGGAGATGAACCACACCTCCACGATCTGCACCCACTGCGGCGACGGCTGCAAGACCACGCTCGGCGTCCGCCAGTCGGCCGAGGGCGGCATCGTCATGCGCGGCGACAACCGCGACAAGAGCGGCATCAACGGCGATTTCCTCTGCAACAAGGGCCGCTATGCCTTTGATTTCGCCAACGAGGCCGACCGCCTCACTCAACCCATGATCCGCAAGGGCGGCAAAAGTTCAGCCCTGACCCCGGTGAGCTGGGAAGAGGCTCTAACTTTCGCCGGTGACCGCCTCCGCGAGATCCGCGACACCCGCGGGGCTGACAGCATCGGCGTCATCGGCTCCAACCGCACCACGAATGAGGAGAGCTACCTCCTCCAGAAGTTCGCGCGCACGGTCATCGGCACCAACAACATCGACCACCACCGCACGGCCGACTATGTCACCCTGGCCACCGCGCTGCAGGGTACAGAAGGCCGTTATGCCTCGCAGCGTGACGTTGTGAACGCCCCCGCCCTGCTGCTCGTCGGCGGCGATCCAACGGAACAGGCACCGCTGACGGCGTGGAACACCCGTACCAATGTCCGCCTCACCCGGGCCAAGGTCTACGTCGCGAATACCGAGCCGATCAAGCTGCGCCGCCAGGCCAAAGGTTTTGTCCAGGTCGCGCCCTTCGGCTACGGCAGCTTTGTCGGCTATCTCGCCGGCGACGACGCCCAGGCGTTTGCCGCGTCTGTGATCGCCCAGGCCGACCAGCTCTCCACCTTCCGCGAGGCCGTGCTGAACGAGCCGAACCTCGTGGTTCTGGTCGGCAACGAACTGCGCGACGGCGAGCTCACCCGCCTGATTCAGGCGCTGCCCAACGCCAAATTCGCCTGCAACGCCGACTACGTCAACTCCCGGGGTGCCTCCGACATGGGTCTGCTGCCGGACGTTCTCCCCGGCTACCAGCCCCTATCCGGGGTCGCGCTCGCTGCCGAATACCAGGTGCCCCCTGAACCCGGTCTCGATCTGCTGGCCATGTTCGATGCCGCACAGGCCGGCAATCTCGCGGCGCTCTACGTTGTGGGCGCCAACCCCATCGTGCGCTTCTCCGTCGACCCGGACGTGCTGGCCAACACGTTCACCATCGTTCAGGATCTGTTCCTCACCGAGACGGCCCAACTCGCCGACGTCGTCCTACCCGCCGCGACGCTTTACGAGAAGTCCGGCTCTGTCACCAACTCTTACGGCGACCTCCAGCTCGTCCAGAAGGCTGCCGACAAGCCGGGCACCCGCACCGACTTCGAGCTCATTGTTCGCCTGGCCGACAAGATGGGTCACCCGGTCAAGGCGCTCGTCCCCTTCGGCCGCGGTACCACCACCGGTGTGCGAGCCGATCTCGGCCAGTCCCGCGGCGCCCAGACGGGCGAGGCAGATCGTCACGCCGTCTGGCTCACGGCAAATAACCTCGAACCCAAGGTCAGCCCCTTCGATCCATTCGCTATCCTGGATGAGATCCAGCGGCTGGTGCCCGGCTATGACAAGCTCCGCCGCCTGCAACTTCTCAGCGGCAATGACCAGCACATCACGCCCGCGACGTCAGGCCTTGTCCAGATTGAGGAAACCCGCAAGGACCTGATCCTGCCCAGCCGCGACACCCTCTTCACCTCCGGCTCGCTCACGGTGCACTCGCCCATCCTGCAGGGGATCAACCGCCACCAGGAGCGCGAGGTCGCCGATCACTTCGCTTCAGCCGCAGGCGACTAGCCACTTACCATCGTCTTCTGAAAAATGCCATGCTCCTACCTTCTGGGAGCATGGCATTTGCTTGAAGCGCGACTACCTTCAGTCGAATGCTCTTACTTCGCCTGCGCCATTCCCGCAAGAACTGCAGCAATTTTCTCGAGGATCTGGTTCCAGCCCTCCAACTGCCCACTGTTGGTCGCGTCCTCCGCAGTTTCATTTCCGATAAACGTCAGCTTCGTCTGACCGCTTCCAAGATCCTCGAAAAGAACCACATCATGCGCACCGTCTATGGCTTCATGCTCTATGC
The DNA here is from genome assembly GCA_964243455.1 of uncultured Acidobacteriaceae bacterium. Taxonomy (GTDB): domain Bacteria; phylum Acidobacteriota; class Terriglobia; order Terriglobales; family Acidobacteriaceae; genus Granulicella. The sequence goes on along the minus strand of CAXTGN010000100.1, from coordinate 5,681 downwards.
CATACTGCGCCGGCTCGACCTTGTTTCCCTCCGAATCGGAGAAATACATGGACGAGACGATCTTTTCGTGGGGAACGATCTCGTGGTATTCCCCGGCATTCCAGAACTCCTGCCCATCCGGCGATCTCATGCAGCAGAGAAACTTCCCGCCCACGCGAAAGTCCATCTTGCAAACGGGCGCCGTAAAACCCTTCGGCCCCCACCACTGCATCACGTAGTGCGGGTCTGTCCACGCCTTCCACACTAATTCGCGTGGAGCATCGAAAATCCTTGTTATCACCATCCGCTCTGTCTCAATCACCGCTTTATTTGCCATCTTTCACCTCCGACTTTCTCATTTCATTTACAACCGCATCCAGCTTGTCGAAACTCCCTTCCCAGAACCGGCGATAGTTCATGGCCCAGTCGCTTACTGTCTTGATCGCCTCTGGCCGAAGCGTGCAGACACTCTCGCGTCCACGCTTTGTCTTCAACACAATCCGTGCCCGCACCAGGTAGGCGATATGTTTTGAAATCATCTGCTGCGAGAGGGCAAAGGGTTCCGTCAACCCGTGCACGGAGGCGGGCCCATGGGAGAGCCGTTCCACCATCGCCCTGCGAGTCGGGTCAGACAGAGCCGTAAACGTAGTGTCAAGCGCATCCACAACCTTATGGTAGTGCATAAGCGTGATGTGTCAAGCATTTATTTGCTGCAAAAGAGCGAGCCGAACTGCGAGTACGCCTTCGCCAGACCGCCCGCGTACCACGCCTCCAAGGCGGCGCTCAACATGCCCACGTCCACCTGGCCTACGAACTCCGCGACACGCCCACCAAGATCACGCCGCCGACCCCGGCTACACCGCCACCGACCTCAAGCACCACAGCGGCCCCAAACTCTCTCCGAAGGCACCGAAGAGATCGTTCGCCTCGCCCTTCTGCCTGACGACGGTCTTTCAGGCACCTTTTCTGATTGCAAAGGGGTCGTGCCCTGGTAGGCAGCGTACGGTTCGGCGCGTCCTTCCTGCGTTATCTGGTGCGAATGCGTGCATCCTCCGGATTGGCAGCTCAGAACCGGGTACCATAGACCCTGCATTCACTTACATCCGATGAGCCACCTTTCCGACCTTCAAGTCTTTATCCTCCTCAGCCTTCTCAAGATCGCCGTCGTCCTCGTCATCACGCTGACCGCTGTCGCCTATACGGTGCTGCTGGAGCGCAAGGTCCTGGGCCGCATGCAGAACCGCTGGGGTCCTTCGCGCACCGGTCCGTTCGGTCTGTTGCAGCCCCTTGCCGATGGCATCAAGCTGTTCCTGAAGGAGGACATGATGCCCCTGGCCGTGGCGCGGCCCCTGTTCATTCTGGCGCCGGTGATTGCGCTCGGTTGTGCCTTGATTTCGATCTCGGTGGTTCCCGTTGCTGCGCCGATCTATTATCGCGGGGTCAGCCTGACGCAGATTGCCGACCTCAACATCGGCCTGCTGGTGATTCTTGGTATCACGTCCATCGGCGTCTACGGCATTGCGCTCTCCGGCTGGAGCTCCAACAACAAGTTTTCGCTGTTCGGCTCGCTTCGCGCCACGGCGCAGGTGATCAGCTATGAGCTTGCCCTCGGCCTTTCGCTGGTTGGTGTGGTCCTCCGTGCCGGTTCGCTGCGCCTTCGTGACATCGTCGCCTCGCAGTCGGCGCACGGCGCGCTCAGCTGGAACATCTTCGGTGGACCTGCCCGCCAGCACACCGACCACGGCACCGTCTGGGTTCTCGCCGGCGGCTTCCAGATCATCGGCTTCTTCATCTACCTCATGGCCGCCTACGCCGAAACCAACCGCACCCCCTTCGACCTCCCCGAGGCCGAATCCGAGCTTGTGGCCGGCTACCACACCGAGTACAGCTCCATGAAATTTGCGATGTTCTTCATGGCCGAGTACGCCAATATGATCACGGTTGCCTGTGTGGCCACGCTGCTCTTCTTCGGCGGCGCCAGCTCCCCTTTCGGGCACCTCTTCGACGGCTTCCTGAACGGCCCGATCCTCGCGATCCTCTTCTCCATTGCCTGGTTCGTCTTCAAGGTCTTTGCCTTTATCCTGCTCTACATCTGGGTTCGCGCCACGTTGCCCCGGTTCCGCTACGACCAGCTGATGGGGTTTGGATGGAAGTTCCTCCTGCCAGTAGCCATGCTGAACATCCTTGCGACCTCACTCGTGCTAGCCTTCCGCAGCTAACACGAATCCCGGTGCGCTCCGTTTGTCATTCCGTAGCGCAGCGAAGGAATCCGCTTTCGCCTTCACAGCAACTGACGTGCGCATGGGCAAACGCTTTACAATGAACTCGCACTGACAAGAGCATCGACGCACCCGCGCTTCTGGACGAGGGTCACCGGACACACACGCCACAATGGAACTTTTTCTCTTCATCCTCTTCGGTCTGATTGCGGTCGCCGCCGCGCTGAACCTTCTGCTGCAACGCCATCCCATCAACTCAGCGTTGTCGCTTGTCGTCGTCATGATGTCGCTGGCCGTTTTGTATTTCTCGTTGGGTGCCGAATTTTTGGCCGCCGCGCAGGTGATTGTGTACTCAGGCGCGATCATGGTGCTGTTTGTCTTCGTCATCATGCTGCTCAACGCAGGGGAGGAAGATCGCTCGAAAGCCTCAAAGATCGCCTCTATCGCCGGTTTTCCGGGAGCCGCCGCGATTCTCTGCCTGCTCGCCTTCGTGTTCCTCTCCGAGCGTAAGCAGCTGGGCACCGCGCACCTCAGCACCGACCTGGCCGGCGCGGTCAACAACATCACCGAGATCTCGCATACGCTCTTCACGTCGCTTCTGCTTCCTTTTGAGGTCACCTCCATCCTGATCCTCGTCGCCATCCTCGGCGCCGTGGTTCTTGCTCGGAAGGAGCAGTAACCGATGACGCCCGTCGTCCCCATCGCCTGGTATCTGATCCTCGCGGCCTTCCTCTTCTCGACCGGCGTTG
>CAXTGN010000100.1:0-2724 GCA_964243455.1 uncultured Acidobacteriaceae bacterium | reverse complement strand
CTTTTCACTTCGCTGCTGCTGCCGTTTGAGGTCACCTCCATCCTGATCCTTGTCGCGATCCTTGGCGCCGTGGTCCTCGCGCGGAAGGAGCTGTAGGCATGGTGCCGATCGCCTACTACCTCGTTCTCGCCGCCATTCTTTTCTGCATCGGAATTGCCTCGTTTCTGATCCGGCGCAGCGTCATTACCATCTTCATGTCCATCGAGCTCATGCTGAATGCCGTCAACCTGACCTTTGTCGCCTTCGCGCACATGTGGCACCAGGTCTCTGGTCAGATCTTCGTCTTCTTCGTCATGGTGGTCGCCGCGGCCGAGGCCGCCGTCGGTCTCGCGATCATCATCTCCCTATTCCGCGCCCGTCAGACCCTCAACGTCGACCAGATCAACCTGATGAAGAACTGACATGCGGCCCTCTTTTGTCGTCCCTCCCAAAGGGAATCCGCGTTTCAACCCGGCGACACCCGCCCAAGCGAGCCCCGAACCCGCATGAATCCATCGCTCCTCTGGCTCATCCCCGCGCTCCCTTTCGCAGGCTTCGCGCTGAATGGCACCCTGGGCCGCCGCCTGCCGCGCGCCGGTGTCTCGGCTATCGCTCTTCTGTTCACGCTGCTCCCGGCCTTGATCGTCGCTCGCCTCTGGGCGTTCATGCTCTCCGCCGGTGCGCCTCTTGGCTTCACTGTGACCAGTCGCCCATGGATCGCGGTCTCGGGCTTCCAGGTCAACTTCTCCCTTGCCGTCGACCACCTCACCCTCATCATGCTCGGCGTGGTCACAGGCGTGGGCTTTCTCATCCACATCTACTCCGTCGGCTACATGGCGCATGAGGACGGTTACTGGCGCTTCTTCGCCTATCTCAACCTCTTCATGTTCTTCATGCTGGTCCTGGTCCTTTCGGCAAGCTTCCTCCTGCTGTTCGTCGGCTGGGAGGGTGTCGGTCTCGCCTCGTACCTGCTCATCGGCTTCTACTTCAAGCGCGACTCCGCCGCCAACGCCGGCAAAAAAGCCTTTATCGTCAACCGCATCGGCGACTTCGGCTTCCTGCTCGCGATGTTTCTCCTCATCGCGCACTTCGGTTCACTCGACTTTGCCACGGTCTTCGCCAAGGTCAATGCCCTGTCTCCCGCCGTCACGGGCGGCTTCATTACGGCCGTCTGCCTGCTTCTGGTACTCGGCGCCACGGGCAAATCCGCCCAGATCCCGCTGTACGTCTGGCTCCCCGACGCCATGGAAGGCCCCACACCCGTCTCGGCCCTGATCCACGCCGCGACCATGGTCACCGCAGGCGTTTACCTCGTTGCCCGCTGCCACGTGCTCTTCGACCGTTCACCCTATGCGCTCGGGGTGGTCGCCATCATCGGCGCATCAACGGCACTCTTCGCGGCCACCATCGGCTGTGTGCAGCACGACATCAAGCGCGTCCTCGCCTACTCCACGATCTCGCAGCTCGGCTACATGTTCCTCGGCTGCGGCGTGGCCGCCTACTCCGCCGGCGTCTTCCACCTCATGACGCACGCCTTCTTCAAGGCGCTGCTCTTCCTTGGCGCCGGTTCGGTCATCCACGCCATGAGCGGCGAGCAGGACATGCGCGTCATGGTCGGTCTGCGCAAACGCATCCCGGTTACGTTCTGGACCATGTCAATGGGTGTGGTCGCCATTGCGGGCATCCCGCCGCTCGCAGGCTTCTTCTCCAAGGACGAGATCCTCTACCGCACCTTCACCTCACCCAACCCACTCGGCAAGCTCCTCTGGCTCGTGGGCCTCGTCACCGCCGGCCTCACCAGTTTCTACATGTTCCGTCTCTGGTTCAAGACCTTCTGGGGAACCGAGCGCTTCGACGAGCACGCCCTCGCCCACGGCCAGAGCACACACACCCTTCCAGATGGGACGGCCACCCACGGCACCCATGATGAGGCAAACGCGGCCGAGCACGACGCTGGCCAGGCGGCGCACGCGCACGGCGTCCATGAATCGCCAGCCATCATGACGATCCCGCTCACCATTCTCGCCATCCTGAGCGTCATCGGCGGTTGGGTTGGCGTCCCCATGGCACTGGGCGGTCACAACGAAATCGAGCACTTCCTTGATCCCGTGTTCGCTGCCAGCATGCATCTCGAGAACGCCGTCAACGCCGACCAGGTTTCGCATGGCACCGAACTCGGGCTCGCCGTCGTCTCCGTTGTTGTCGCCCTGCTTGGGCTGTGCGTCGCGTATCTCTGGTATGTCCGCCGGCCGGGCACCGCCTCACGCCTCGCCCAGTCCGCCAGGCCACTCTACAACCTGCTTGACCACAAATACTGGGTCGACGAGGCCTACGGCGTCGGCGTGGTCATGCCGCTGCTCATGTTCACTCGTGCCATCTTCGGTGGCCTCGTTGAAGGCGCCGTGGTTCAGGGCTCTGGCGCAGGTCTCGCTGCTGGTACCCAGGGTCTCGGCTGGCTCACTCGCCGCATGCAGTCGGGCAACATTCGCTCCTACGCCGGCTGGCTCGCCTTTGGCGCCGCCGTCATCATCGCCGTGATCCTGTTTGCCGTCCACCCGGTGCACCCATGATGATGCCGAACTCTGATGCAATCGCCACCAGCCCCGGATATGCTGTGGAACTCTTAGACCGCGCCTTCAGCACAGGCGACATCGAAGCGATCCTGCGCTTCTACGAGGATCACGCCGTGGTCATCGCTGGCCCCGGGTCCCCGGCGCGCGGCAAGGCAGAGATCGCAGCGGTTTA
>CAXTGN010000099.1:0-12262 GCA_964243455.1 uncultured Acidobacteriaceae bacterium | reverse complement strand
CGTTGTTCCCCCTGTTGTCGGCAGGCAGCTTGTACCGCCAGTATTGCAGGGCACGCTACCAAAGACGACCAGAGGAGCCGACGTCGCTACATTCAGGTTGATGTTATAGAAGGCCGGGTCCACGTTGATGGCGTATCCGCCGCGAATAACCAGTTGCTTATGCGATTCAGGGTTCCATGCGAACCCGAAGCGGGGCTCGACGTTTTTGTAGTAATCCGGAATAGAGGGGAAGGTCGTCTGTGAGAGGGGCAGCGAAGTCGACCAGAGGGGATTCGCTCCAGTCTGAGTGGCTACGCTCTCATTGTGGAGCAGGTTGATGGCCTGCTGGAAGAACTCCCAACGCAGCCCGAGGTTCAGCGTGAAGTTAGGCGCGACTTTCCAGTCGTCCTGAAAGTACAGCGCGACATCCTGCTCCTTGAAAGGAATGACGGGATTTCCCAGAGCGACTTGGGCCGTGCAGTTTGCGTCGGCCGCGCAGCCACCGGTAATAAGGTCATTGAAGCTATCGAAGTTATAGGTACCCGAGGAGTTGGGAAGGAAGGTGTTCGGAGAGTTGCTGTAGTCAAACTCACCCCCAAACGTAATGGCGTGCTTGCCGAACGACCAAGTGACGTTGTCCTGGACCTGACCGTTCTTCACGATGCGGCCTTGGGGAAGATTGCTGGCAAGACCGAGCGATCCCACTGTGCTGCCGTCTGTAAGGGTGCCACCAATGTAGACAGAAGACGGGCATCCTGTGAAGTCTGTTAGGTTGCAGTTGCTGAAGCCTCCGGCGAGGAAGGCCAGGGTGCTTTGCTGAAAGCTGTACCGCAGCTGATTCACCCAGCGTGGGCCGAACGTATGAGTCTCATCCGCACCAATGGACTGAATACGATCGTCAACATTGTAGAAGCCGCCGGCCGCTACGTTATCCCCCGGGGTGCTTGGTTCGTGTTGATAGAAGTAACGAACGAAAAATCGATCCTTTGGAGTGGCCTGCCAGTCTAGACGGCCGAGGTCTTCCTGATCGGTGTCCAGGGTCTGAATCTGGCGACCAAATTGAGTGAAGGGAATCGTCACCGTCTTACCACCGCTGGTGATGGTTTCGTTGATGGGGGAACCAGTCGCGCGTGGATTCCCTGTCGTCACGGCGAAGGGATTCACGGTCTGCAGGGCGGCGACGCCCGGGCTGTTGGGGAAGGCGGACGCGAGCGTTGCCAGGCCTGCCGGGGTGGGAAACAGTGATTGGCCGCTGGAGGCAAGAGCGCCGAACTCCGCTAGGCGAAAGAAGTAGGTGGATCCAAAGGCAAAGAGCTTGTCCTTAATGATCGGACCGCCCAGGGTCCCGCCGTAGTAGTTCTGCACGTACCGGGGATGGACGGGGTTTGAATCAAAGCCGAATTGCTGGCCTTTGGAGAGGCCCTGACTCAGAGAGCTGCTGAAGTCGCCGGAGTACTTATAAATGGCGGAGCCATGGAACTGGTTCGATCCGGACTTTGTGATGTAGTTCACGACCGATCCAGCATTGCGGCCATACTGGGCGCCGAAGTCGTTGGTGATGACCTGAAATTGTGCGATGGCTTCATCGCTGCCAAAGAATGCCTGGGGACCGCCGATGGAATTGTCGTTATTGGACTGACCGTCCAACTCGAAGTTGTTTGCACGACCCCGCTGGCCGTTAACGGAGAAATTCGCCCCGTTCGTGTTGGAGAAGTTGTCCGCGTGGGTGTTGACCACACCAGGGATAAGGAGGGCCAACTCATCAAAACCACCAGCGGTGGGCAGCGTTTCGACTTGTTGGGTGTCGAAGGAGGTGGTCACCTGCGCCTCGGAAGTTTCCAGCAGATTGGAAGCCGAAGAGACCTCTACGACTTCATTGGCCGACCCGGTCAGTAGCTTTTCCAATCCCAGGGCCTGGGTGCGGTTCGCGTCCACCTCAACATTCTGCAAAGTCAGCGGCGCGAAGCCACCCCCGGCAATGGTGATCACATACCTGCCAATCGGAACGTTTCCGATCGAGAAGGAGCCGTCGGCACCGGTGGTAATGACCCGCTTGAAACCCTTGCTCGCATCCGTGACGGTCACGGCCGCTCCTGGAACGACAGCTCCGGTCGGGTCGCCCACCGTGCCGCTAATGGAACCCGTGACGATTCCCTGCCCGATAGCAGAGACTGCGCTCAGCGCAAGAGGGAGAAGCAAGCCCACGGCAGCCCGCCGCGAGGAAACAGAATGCATGGGTCTCTCCAGAAAAAGAGTTGCAGGTTTTGTAGCTTTGCAGGAGTGGCATGCACGTGGCGGGCCAAAGTTGTAGAGGTGGGTACAAAAGGGTTAGCTGGCCACTTCGCGAACAGTCGATGGCAAATCTATGAATTTTTGGAGGAGGGCCTCTCGAATGTCATTGCGGAAGCTGCCATGTGGAGGCTACGGGACGAGCTCCCCCACTTGCAATCCTGGTGACTGTTCGCAGCGGGCTTTGAGCGAAGCCTGCTAGACACGCGCGCCCGTCGAGACGATGGTGCTGGGGTCGAGCTTGTTTGAAAAGCGGCTAGCCTGCGAGTGATGCCACCGAAAGCCGCAGAAAAGCAGATGTCTCCGCCGAACACGCTGCGTCGGTAACTACGTTTCCTTTACAGCTCAATTCCTTCCGGGGCGAGCCAGCCAGGCTTGTTCTGCTTCCAGTTCCAACCGCCTATGGCGTCGGACTGGACGGTGTCTTGGTGGGCGTGGGCGTCGGGGTTTCGATCTGGTTGGGATTGGCTGAGGGCGATGCGAGGGTGACGCGGTCCCTGGGATGCGAGACGGGGACGAGTTTCGCTACCGGGAAGCCCTGAGACGCAGCAAGGGTCTGCAGATGGGCGTACAACTCGGATGGAAGAGTCGCCGTCCGGGACAGGATCCAGAGGGACTTGTGATTCGGAGTGCCGACGAGAGCCCACTCGAAGTCCGGTCCCGTGGCCAGGACCCAGTAGGGTCGGGAGAGGAGGACGAGGCGGCGCATCTTCAGCTTACCGTCGCCCGCTTTATCCATCTTGCCGGACTGGTTGTTGGAGTTCAGATCGCCGCCCTTGATAACGCAAAAAGTACCGGCCTGGAAGGTGTTGGGCTTGTCGTTCAGAGCGTAGAGAACGGTGCTGTCCGAGAGGCACTTCTTTTCAGCCTTCACGGGTAGCCTGGCGATCTGGTACCAGGTGCCGGTCAGCTTGTCCAGGTCGAGCCTGGGCACGGCCGTAGCCTTCTGAGCAATGGCGTTGGATCCGCCGAAAACAGTGACCGCAAGGGCAAGGCAACGGGCAAGCGAGGATTTCAGGTGCCTGGTCACCGGGGACTCCTAGTCGATGTGCTGGATGTGATGCTTGGGGCGGCCGTGGGGCGCACCTTATGTTCAGGGTACAAGGGTGACGCCGCGGCTGAGCGGAGCAACGTAGATTGCCCGCGGAATGACAATCGAGGGCAGGAAGCCTGCAACCTGAAACCTTCACTCCGGCGGCCCGTTCAGATCCGGGACGGCTACCGCCGCGAACTTGCCGTCAGGTGTGCGAGTGAGCGTGGGGGCGTAGGTGCCGAGGAGCCTTCGCGTCCACCACAGCCCGTTCTCCCGGTGCTGATTTCGGGTGGAGAACCAGTATTGGTAGAGGACGGCGCGGACGTACTTGGGCGGGTGTTGCGGAAAGGGGTTGCCTCGGAACAAAGTCAGGGTCTGTTCTGCCTCGGGGCTGCCTTCCAGCAGGCGGATCTCCGCGCGGGGGACGATCGGCGCACGGTCCCAGGTGGTGAGCGAGGCGAACCAGAGGTTCCAATCGAAGCGGGGCTGGTAGGGAGCGTAGATGCGCGGGCGGGTGTGGGTGTCCTGGGGCTTAAAGCGGAACGCATAAGGGAGCCAGGTCGCGTTGTCATCGGAGCCCTGAAACTCGATCTCGTAGCGGTGGGGCGTCATATTCGCGAAGAGCCCAAAGGTGTTTGCGACGCGGAAAGGCTCGAGCAGGGTCGTCGGGCTTACCGGCAGGGGGAGTCTGGGCACGAACATCCCGATCAGCGGGACGGTTGTGGCGTACGCGATGAGGGTGAGCGCGACCGTGGTGAGCGCGATGCGAAGGGCGCGGACCAGCTCGCGGGGATGACGGCGCAGACCGTGATTGGTGGGGCGGCGGGCGGTGGCACTTAAGTGGGCGAGGTCGACAGCAGGTCTCTCCACTTCCTCTTCGACTAGCTTGGGGTCCGTTAGAGATGAGAGCGGCTGACCGGGCGGTGGGTCGTGGAGCAGGGTGACTGGAGCATCGGGAGTAAGACCAGCGCGCCAGCGCCGGGGGACGAAGCGGAGGAGGGCGCGGTCGTCCAGGAGCAGAAAGCCGAGAACCAGAACGAGGTAGTTCAGGAAAGCATAGTTGGCTGTGGCGATGACGCCGATCTGCCACACCGTGACGACGACGAAACAGGCGAGGCGCCAGCGCCTGGGTAGAAACGCGAGGAAAACGAGCAGGAGCTCCATCACCAGGGTCAGGGCGGCGGTGAATCTGTGGAAGCCGAACGGGAGATGTTGGAGATACCAGCCGATCCAGGTGGGCAGCGGACCGTTTTGGTAGTACTCGTACATAGCGGTCAGGTTGCGCCAGGCTGGATCGCCGGACGCGAGCTTCACGACGCCGGACTCGAAGTAGATCCGGAACCACTCCCAGAGCAGAAGAAAGAGGGCAGCGCGGGAAGCGAGCGAACGTGCGCCCCAGCCCGGGCGAAGACCCGTAGGCGCGATGAGTATCGCGAGAAAGCCGGCTTCGAGCAGCATGCCGTCGGACTGGTACTGGCCAAAGTCCTGCGAGACCGCGATCCAGCTGAGAAAGCACACCCAACAGACGATCAGCGCGGGACGCGGCAGAATATTAAGCGAAACCAGAACGGACGCGATCAGGCCGGTCCAGACCAGGGCGACGAGGGCGTGGTCGGAGCATTTCCACCAGAGCACGGTGGGCGCAAACCAAAAACGCTGATTGCCGATCCCCTCGAGGGCATGGAGATATTGCGACGCAGGCAGGATGCCCCCGGAGCCGCTCATGCCCAGAACTTGAAAGACCAGGGCCAGAAAGGCGGAGAAGTAGATCAGGCCCAGGCAGCGCAGAAAAACCCAGCGGGGTACCAGGCGGTCACGCGGGCCGTGGTCGCGGTCGAACAGGAAATAAAGTTTGCTCAGCGGCTCGGCCATGGGGCGTTGGATGGGGTGTGGTGATGGAGCGTTGGGCGCGTGGCGTCTGTGTTGCCAATCTGGCCGTCAGGGTGCGGCTGCTGGCTGAGTGGGGGAGTCAGCCGTAGGTTTCGAAGCAGCTCCATCGCGGAGGGAGGCTGTCCAGTACCCGGCACCGGCAATCAGGACGGCGCCGGCCCACATGTTCACGGTGGGGCGCTCGCGCCAGATAAGGAAAGCGAGCGCGGCGCCTGTGACCAGCTGACTGTAGTGGTAAGGGACCACGTTTGCCGCCGCGGTGTTCTTGAGCGCGAGGAAAAAGCAAAGGCTGCCGCCCAGGCTGAAGAGGCCAACCGCGGTGAGCTGCGCGGCAAGATGCAGGTTCACCGGCTCGAAATGAGGAACGGCGAGAACCGAGCCGAAGACCAGCATGGTCAGGCCTGAAAAGAAGGTCATGCTTTCGGGGGCTTCGGATTGCGTAAGGACGCGCGACCAGACGATGTTGGTCGAAAAGCAGAGGACACAGACGAGACAGGCGAGGTACCCGATGGCATAGCCCGGTCGGAGCGAGCCACGGGTGGGGTGAACGGCAACGAGGACGCCGAAGAAGCCCACAAAGATGGCGAAGGCTCGGCGCAGGCCTACTGGCTCGCGCAAGAAGAGGGCGGCCAGGACCACAGTGACGAGAGGAGCCAGGAAAACCAGGATGTAAAAGAGCGCGAGTGGCAGATGCCGGAGGGCGACGACCACGCAGAGATTGTTGGCGAGGTCGAGGCAGGAGCGGAGGCACTGCCGGGGGGGAGAGCGCGGCCAGAGGTGACGGACGTCTCCGCGCGCCAGGCTGTAGGCCAGAAGCAGCAGGACCTCGACGAGGCCGACGGTCGCAATCACCTCGTACGCGGAGAGCCGGGAGGAGCCTGCCATCTTAAGGCTGGTATCGGCCAGAACCCAGAAGGTATAAGCGGCCAGGGCAAGGCCGATGGCCGCACGCCGGGAAAGGGGGCTGCCGGATGAGGCGTTGGGGCTGGAGTTGAGGGGGTGCACGGGTCAGGCCAGCCGGTGATGGCCGCGCATGCCGCACAGGATCTCGTAGGGGATCGTGCCGCACCAGGCGGCATGGTCGTCGGCAGACACACCTTCGCCGAGGAGCGTGACTTCATCACCCAACTGCGGCTTCGGGCTGTGGTGGGTTACGTCGACGACGGTGAGATTCATGGAGACACGGCCCACAACCGGTGCACGCTGGCCCCGCACGGTGACCCATCCATTCCCGACGCCGCCGGAGGCCTCACGACGAAAGCCGTCGGCGTAGCCGGTGGGCAGCAGCGCCAAACGCATGGGTTCTGTGGCCGTGAAGGTCGCGCCGTAGCCGACAGTATCGCCGGGAGCGATCTCGCGCAGGCCAATGATGCGGGTCTTCCATGTGGCGACAGGCTGGAGGCGGGGGCCGAGATGTGGCCGGGGGAGAAAGTCGCCTTCCAGTGGCAGGGTGTACCCGTAGAGAGCGAGCCCGGGACGCACAAGCAGACGGACGCCGAACTGCGCGGTCGCAGAGCGAAGCCACGGCAGCGTCGAGTACTCATCCACAGCGGAGGTGTTGCCGAGGTGGATGTATTCAGGCAGGAAGGCGTCAAGGATCTGCGCGAAGGCCCGGTGGAAACGCGCCTGCTGCCATTCCGTGATCAGCGAGCCGGCGACTTCAGAGGAACTCAGGTGGCTGAAAACACCCTTGGCTCGAACATGTTTGGCGTTGGCAAGCGCCCCTAGCAGGGCAGCCAGATCGTCGCCGGGGACAGCGCCCTGCCGGGCCATGCCGGTGTCGACTTCGATGTGAACGGAGATGCGCTGCCCGGCCTCGGAAGCGGCCCCTTCGAGGCTCGCGACGTGCTCGGGCGTCCACACAACAGGGGTAAGGGTGTGCGCCACGAAACCGGGTGCGTCCTCAGGTTCAAAGCCGCACATAACCAGGATGTGCGTCTCCCGTTCCGCCAGGCCGGCCTGCCTGAGGGCGTGGCGAACACGGATGCCCTCTTCCAGGTCGCCGACGCCAAGCCAGGCTGCGCCGGCTTCGACCAGCACGGGGGCGCAGAGCGCGGCGCTGTGTCCATAGGCGTTGGCCTTGATCACGCAGAGCGGGTCGAAGTCAGGGCCGATGGTGCTTACGATAGCGAGGAGGTTGGCGCGGAGGCGCGCGGCGGAGATATCGATGGAGCTCTTCAAGGGCGCGTGGGAGTCCTGCAGCCATTATCGCCGGAGGGCTTGCGATTGCGGGGCTAGCGCACGTAGGCGTAGGTGCCGCAGAGACTGGTAGTGTTGGCGACTGCCTCAGCCGTCAGCTTGGGCATGGACGCGCCGGAAAAGAAAGCGAGCTGCAGGCTCTTGCCGGAGACATAGGTGACCACCCACTGCGTCTCTTCCGAGCCACAAAGTGTGTTCTTGTGCAGGAAATGTTTGTCGCCCGGGATGTCGGTCCGGTACAGATTGCCACCGCCATCAGCGTCAGGGGCGGCATTGAACAGGGCGCTGATCTCAGGGGGCTCCAGCGTGCGGATCTGCGCGACGGTGAAGCCGGAAAAGTTGATGGCGATCCTGGTTTCGGTGAAGGCGATGTCGCCGGTAACGCCCCGGGCGGTGGTGCTGGCGGCGCGCCACTGGCCCTTCTCCTGGGCAAAGGAGACTACGGTGAGCATGCAAAGCGTGGTGATGGCGGCGAGGAAGCGTCTTGCCTTCATCTGTTGATGATGGCAGTTGAGGAGAGGTTGAGCAATCGGAGCTTGGCCGCGAACGGAATCAGACTCGCCTCAGTAGCTAAAGCCACGCTTGGGCATGAGATGTTTGACGATGGCCGTCAGTTGTGACTCCCTACCGACGCATTCGTCGGTGCCTGGCTGTTGATCCAGCGCCTCACGCGGGCATCGAGCAGATCAAGCGGCATCGCGCCACCGTCGATGATCTCGTCATGAAAGGTGCGGATGTCGAAGTGCGGACCTAACTGCTGCTTGGCCTCTTCACGAAGCTCGCGGATCTTCAGCTGGCCCATCTTGTAGGCAAGCGCCTGGCCGGGCCACGCGATGTAGCGGTCCGTCTCGGTCTGCGCGAGGGCGTCGTTGACATCGTTCTGATGCATGTAGTCAATGACCTTTTCGCGGCTCCAGCCAAGGTCATGGATGCCGGTATCGACGACGAGCCGCACGGCACGGAAGAGCTCGCTGTTCAATCGGCCGTAGTCAGAGATGGGGTTCTGGTAGAAGCCAATCTCCTTGCCGAGCTGCTCGGCGTAGAGCGCCCAGCCTTCGGTGTAGGCAGAGTAGCCGCCGCGCAGGCGGAACTTGGGCAGGCCCTTCAGCTGCTGCGCGACCGAGATCTGATCGTGGTGCCCGGGCACGCCCTCGTGGTACGCCACAGCCTCGTCGAGAACCAGCGTGCGGGAGGTTGGGTCAGCCACGGCAACGACCACGCGGCCAGGACGTTTGCCGTCGGGTGTGCCGGCGTTGTAATGCGTAGCCTCCGCCTTGGCAAAATCCGGAATGGCCTCCACGGTCACGGGCGCTTTGGGCAGCAGCGTGAAGAGCTCCGGCAGACGCGGCTCCATGGCGTGGATGTACTTGGCGAAGTCGTCGACAATCTGCCCCTCGGACGTAGGCTTCCACTTGGGGTCGGCATTAACGGCGGCACGGAAGCTGGGGAGGTCCTTGTAGCCCTGCGCCTGCGCGAGCTTGGTCATCTCGGCAGTGATGCGCGCGACTTCACTAAGCCCAATGGCATGCACCTGGGCGGCCGTTACGTTCAGGGTGGTCATCTGCCGCACGGCCAGGGCGTAGCGGCGTTTACCGTCGGGCAGGCTTTCGATGGACAGATCCGTGCGGCCGTGCGGGGCGTAGTCGGTGCGGACAAAGGCGGCAAATTTTCTGTAGGCCGGAAAGACCTCTTCGTTGACAGCCTTTGTGATGGCGGCGGTCAGTCGCCCCTGGTCCGCAGCGGAGATGCTGGCCGGGTACTTCATTGTCGGAAGCAGGAAGGGATCGGCGGCGATTACGCCCTCGCACTGGACGGGGATCTTTTCCATCAGGAACCGGACCGGCATCAGGTGATCCCCTTCGCCGGCGCGCATCACCTCGGTTGTCTGATCGAGCACGCGAGGAATCTGGTGCAGCCTCGCGATGTAATCCTCATAGTGCTTGACCGAATCGAACGGCATGCCCTGCGGCAGGTCAGCGAGGCTGGTATGCACGCCGTTTTGTTGATTTACCGGCATCTCGTAGTTCTTGAGGGCGTGGCTGTCGTCGGCCAGGACCAGGCGTCGCTCGAGCAGTTCATGGCTCAGACGGTCCTGATCTGACATGCCTTCGGTGGCGATGGCCCGGAGGCGGGTGAGAAAGGCGTCGTTCTCTGCGTGTTCACGCTCAATCCCCGCGACGGAGCCGTCCCCAAGACGATCGTTGTAGCGGTAGTCCCCGACCGAGGTGGCCATCTCCGGGTTGTTCTTCAGGTTGTTCTGGTAATAGTCCTCAAACAGCGCGTTCTGCGTGATAGCGCGTGCCTGGACATCGCTGGTCGGCGCGGTGGCGGGCAGGGTCTGGGCAGCCAGGGGAGCGAGGACGGCGAAGCTTGCCAGCAACAAGCCGGGCAGAAGACTTGGGGTGCGCATGTGACCGAAGGGTACCAGAGCGGAGGCCAAGTGACGCGCCCGGTGCCACCATCCAGGAATGCCCCAAAACGCCTTGGGCCTGAGCGCAACAGCGCTGCGGATCCCAGCCGGGCCGCATCCGTTCCTACGCAAAACAGGCCAGGAGGTGTCCGCCTGGCCTGTTTTGCGATGCTTCGCAGCCTGTTACTCGCCGCGTCCGCCGAAGCTCCACTGGCGAACCGGGCCTACGTCCACGTGCACAAACTCGCTTACCGGGTAGTAGCCTACGCCGCCACCGTGCAAGCTGAGGGCCACATCCCGCAGATGGCTGGTGGTAATGCCGGGGACGCGGATATCGATCGCCTTGGCCTGCACATGCTGCGAATTCTTCGCAACACCGGTGACCGCGGAGCGGGTACGCAGGAAGTTGTTCGACCAGGGGGTGCGGTAACCGCAGACGATGTCGATGACACCGTCCGGCTTGCCCAGTGAGGACACCAGCGTATGCAGCAGGTCGAACTCGCGAGGATCGTAGTGGCTGACGGCCTGCGTACGGTGGTCGCGCAGGAAGTAGTTCAGCTTCGCGATCGCGCTCGGGATGTACTGGTCGCCGATGCGATACACGATGTCAATGTCCTCGTTGCTGTGCAGGTGGTGCATCTTCAGTTCGTACCGACTTGAACCCTGTGGCTGCGAGGCTGCTGCCGCAATCGCTCCCATGGAGACGGCCGGATAGACCGCCTCAAGGTTCGAGGCAGGCGCCAGCAGCATCCCTGAGGCACTTCCTGCGCTCTGGACGGTCTGCGCACGCGCGCCATGGTGCAGGGCGGCGCGATGGCGATAGGGGAAGTGGTGGGCGCGCGTGGCATCCGCCACACCGGCCGTCATGATGCCGCACAGGCCAACCATCAAGCCCTGGAGCATCCGGGTCGACTTCAGCTTGGTTGAGATGGAGGCAAGAGACGTCGACGGAAGGGCCCGTGTGGGAAAGGAACGAAAAGTCAAAAGGGGAAATCTCCAGGAGCAGGGGGGAGGGTGTCTGGATTCCGGTTTGCGATCAGCAAATGAAGTTTGCCGTCCGCCATTCGTCTGGAACCATATTACCGCATGTTGCGACAGAAGTCCTGCTCTGGATGGCTGCAACTTTCGCGGGAGATAGTGCTGTATGGAACGCGAGTGGCATAGCCGCTTTCACGCTTACAAGAACACCGCAGGCGGTACCTGGAAGCGTTCTGCTAGAGCCCGTATATGCCTTACTGTAAGGCTTCGCTTTCCAGCAAGGATCAAAGATACAAGGGAAACTGAACCGATTTCCCCCTCAAGATCTCGCAACTGTAGATTGTGGCTGTTCATGAGAAAGCGAAGCACTGCTTGAGGGCTGGCCTGCGGAACCGGGTATTGCTGCCCCTCATACGTTTGGATCAGCAAACTCAACAGATCGATTGCTTCGCGGTCTGCAGGTGCCATGTCCTCCTTGGAGGTGAGCTCGAAGAGCTGCGTCGTGTACCGCTCCAACTCCTCATCGGAGTGAATCAGGTGAGGAGCGCCTTTGGCGATCATCACGGCAGGATCTGCAACGGGAAAGCTCATCGTTTGTACCTCCGGTCTCAGTTATTTCGGTTCTCGTAAACCTTATGGGTTAGAAAGGACCGTATGTAGATATGGCCCACGGTACCCTCTTTGGCGAAGTGAATGACGGTGATCAGCCGATATCGGTTGCGCCGAATGTCGAAGACGACATGGCCGTCCACCATATCCGCGTCCAGGAACGATCCTCGAACCTCGGAGAAGCTTTTCCAGCGTACGCGAGTCACAATGGCTAACCAAGCTGCAAGCTCCTCCGCACTTTCTCTGTATTTCGCAGCGGCTTCCGCTAAGTGCTTCCGTGTGACGACAACCATCCCAAGGTCCAGTTGACAAGTTGTAAAACAGACCGCGCCGATTGACTATTAGCTTTCCACAGGCTTATCCGGCTGCGAGCCGTAGACCTCGGCCACGCGCTCCAGCGTATCGATCTCCTCCACCGGTTTGTCATCGCGAAGCCGCAGAATGCGCGGAAATCGCAGTGCGAAACCGGAGTTGTGGCGATCGGAGCGCATGATGTTGTTGAAGGCCACCTCGATTACCCGGATGGGCTCCACGGTGCGGAAGTGCCCAAAATCCTCTAGCGTATGCGCCTTCAGCCACTCCGTCAGCTCTGTGATCTCGGCGTCAGTGACGCCCTGGTAGGCCTTGCCCAGGTTAAGCAGCTGGCCCTCGGGACCCCGGATGGCGAAGGTGTAGTCGGAGAGAAACTGCGCCCGTTTGCCGCTGCCGAACTCCGCGCCGGTAATCACGACGTCCAGCGTGGCGAGCTCGCGTTTGAGCTTGAGCCACGCCAGGCCGCGGCGGCCGGGCAGGTAGGCCGATCCTGCGGCCTTGAGCATGACGCCCTCATTGGAGCGGGAGCGGGCATCGCGATAGCCTTGATCGGCGCCTTGGGG
>CAXTGN010000098.1:0-12270 GCA_964243455.1 uncultured Acidobacteriaceae bacterium | reverse complement strand
TCGCGCGCGTCTGTGCCGCGAACCAGACGGGCCCAGTCCGCGGGAGGCGCAAGCAGGATTGCATCGAACTGTGCCCTTTCGGCGGCTTCGGCCAGATCGAGGGCTGCGGACACACTCGACCTCTCCACTCCTGCAAGTAGGACCTTCTGTTTGCCGGCGGTCTCGCCCACGGCCTCAAGCGAGCTATGCGCCTCCGCGTCGGTCAACCCGCTTGCCTCTCCGCCCGGAGGGAGTGCGATCAGACCGGAGACCGGACCGAGAGAATAACGAGCAACATTGGCCTCCAGCTTGCGGAGATAGCTGGCGCCATCGCGGTAGAACGGGCAGGTGAGCGGGACAAAAAGGCCTTGCAGCAGCACACATCCAGTGTATCCGGGCTGCGCTGGTTCAACGCCTCAGACGGTGTGCAGGGGCAGTCAGACCGCCAGTTCCTCCTGTGCGGCGCTTCGCTGAGCCGCATGCAGCTCCTGCAGGCACTCCACCGCGCCACGTCCACCCTGCAGCGACTCGATGCCTTCCACTGCGGCACGCGCGGCAGCCAGTGTGGTGATCATGGGCACGCGCGCGGCCACGGCAGCCCGGCGCAGCGCCTGCTCGTCGAAGACGGCGTCCTGTCCGGTGGGTGTGTTGATGATCAGCTTGATTCGCTCGCTCTTGATGAGATCCACGATATTGGGCCGGCCTTCGTCCACCTTGAAGACTTTTTCCACCTGCAGACCGGCAGCCTCGAGGATCGCCGCCGTACCGTGGGTTGCCACCAGCTGGAACCCGGCATCGGTGAACCGCTTCGCCAGGGCGCCCAGTGCCGGCTTGTCCCGGTCGTTGACGCTGAGGAACAGCGTCCCCTTGGTCGGCAGAATCAGGCCGGCGGCGGTCTGGGCCTTCGCAAAGGCCTCGCCGAAGCTGCGGCCCACGCCCATCACCTCACCCGTAGAGCGCATCTCCGGCCCGAGGACAGGATCGACACCCTGAAATTTGGCCCACGGAAATACCGGCGACTTCACGAAAAAATGGTCGCCTGTACCGAGTTCTCTGCCGGTTCTGACCTGCTCAGGTAAGAGGTCGCGCAGCCTTTGCCCTGTCATTAGGCGAGAGGCGATCTTTGCGAGCTGGATGCCTGTTGCCTTGGAGACGTAGGGCACCGTGCGAGAGGCTCTCGGGTTTACCTCAATGACATAGACCTTGCCTCGCTGCACGGCAAATTGCAGATTAACGAGGCCGACTACGTTGAGCGCCAGCGCCAGCTTGCGTGTAAAGGCGCGAATGGTGTCGAGCACCTCGGGGTCCATGTCGACCGCCGGCAGTACACAGGACGAGTCACCCGAGTGCACCCCAGCTTCCTCGATGTGTTGCATGATGCCGGCGATGACGACATCCTGGCCGTCGCACAGGGCGTCCACGTCAAGTTCCTGCGCATCTTCGAGGAAGTGGTCGATCAACACCGGCCGCTCCTGCGAATACTCGATGGCCGTTGCCATGTAGCGGCGCACCGCGTCGTCGTTGTAGGCGATCACCATGGCGCGGCCACCCAGAACGTAGGAAGGTCTTACCAGCACGGGGTAGGTGACCTTGCTTGCGCCTGCCAGCGCATCCTCCACAGAGGTAGCCATGGCGGCTGGTGGTTGCGGGATCTGCAAATCTTCGAGCAGCTTGCCGAAGCGCTTGCGATCTTCGGCAAGATCAATCGACTCCGGCGAGGTGCCGATGATTGGCACACCGGCAGCCTTAAGCGGCAGGGCGAGATTCAAAGGGGTCTGCCCCCCGAACTGCACGATCATGCCAATTTCCGCACCTGCGGAAGCCTCGTGGTGGTACACCGCGAGCACATCCTCAAAGGTCAACGGCTCAAAGTAAAGCCGGTCCGAGGTGTCGTAATCGGTCGAGACCGTCTCCGGGTTGCAGTTGATCATGATGGTCTCGTAGCCGTCCTCACGCAGCGCAAAGGCGGCATGGCAGCAGCAGTAATCGAACTCGATGCCCTGCCCGATGCGGTTCGGGCCTGACCCCAGGATGATCACCTTCTTGCGCGTGGTCGGCGCGGCCTCATCCTCCTCGTCGTAGCAGGAGTAGAGGTACGGGGTGAAGCTCTCGAACTCGGCCGCGCAGGTGTCCACCAGTTTAAAGACCGGCTGTACGCCAAATTTCTCGCGTGTCGCCCTCACCTGTTCGGCACCGGTACGGCCTTCGAGTTCGAAGATTGAAGCCAGGCCCTCATCGGACAGGCCCATGCGCTTGGCGATCTGCAGGTCGAAGCCGTCCAGGGCATCCAGCCCGCGCTCGGCGAGCGAGTTCTGCTCATCGGCAATGAGCTTCATCTGGTGCAGGAACCAGGGGTCCATGCCCGTCAGTCTCGCGGCTTCCCTGACGGGCATGCCGTGCGCAAAGGCATAGCGCAGGTAGTTCAGGCGTTCCGGATGCGGTGTGACCAGCCTTTGTGTCTGGCGCCGGGGATCGATGTTGTCCGCGCCAACCTTCTTGCCGGTTTCCAGCGAGCGGATCGCCTTCATCATCGCTTCCTTGAAGGTTCTCCCAATCGCCATGACCTCGCCGACGGACTTCATCTGCGGCCCGAGCGTCTCGTTCGCGCCGGGAAACTTCTCGAACTGCCACTTGGGAATCTTGACGACGACGTAGTCGATGGTCGGCTCGAAGCAGGCGGGCGTAGCCTTGGTGATGTCGTTCTGCAACTCATCCAGCGTGTAGCCGACAGCCAGCCGCGCCGCGATCTTGGCAATCGGGAACCCGGTCGCCTTGGAGGCCAGCGCCGAAGAGCGCGAAACGCGCGGGTTCATCTCAATGACGGTCATGCGACCGGTCTGGGGATCCACGGCGAACTGCACGTTGGACCCGCCGGTCTCTACCCCGATCTCGCGAATGACGGCGATGGCCGCATCGCGCATGCGCTGATACTCTCGGTCGCTCAGGGTCTGAGCCGGGGCCACGGTGATGGAATCACCCGTGTGGACACCCATGGGATCGAAGTTCTCGATCGAGCAGATGATGACGACGTTGTCGTTGAGGTCGCGGACGACTTCGAGCTCGTATTCCTTCCACCCCAACACCGACTCTTCCAGCAGGCATTCGTGCACTGGTGAAAGATCGAGCCCGCGCGAGAGAATTTCCATCAGTTCCTCGCGGTTGTAGGCGATACCGCCGCCTGAGCCGCCAAGGGTGAAGCTCGGACGAATGACCACTGGGAAGCCCAGCTTGGTGGCGAACTCCAGGCCATCGCGGATGTTGTTGACCAGCATGGACCGGGGCATGTCGAGCCCGATCTTCTTCATCGCGTCCTTGAAGAGCAGACGGTCTTCGGCCTTCTTGATGGCCTCCAGCTTGGCGCCGATGAGCTCGATGCCGAGTTGATCCAAAACGCCCTTATCGGCCAGCTCTACGGCCAAATTGAGAGCGGTCTGGCCACCCACGGTCGGCAGCACGGCAAATTTGCCGCTGCCGGTGGGCATACGCTCCAGTTCCTCTCGCAGAATCGCCTCGACATAGCCCTCGGTCAACGGTTCGATGTAGGTGCGATCGGCGATCTCCGGGTCCGTCATGATGGACGCGGGATTGGAGTTCACCAGCACCACTTCATAACCTTCGGCTTTCAGAGCCTTGCAGGCCTGTGTGCCGGAATAGTCGAACTCGGCAGATTGGCCGATCACAATCGGCCCGGAGCCGATGACGAGAATTTTGCTGATGTGGCATGACGGTAGATATCTCCGCGGTGGCCCGCCTCAAGAACAAGAAGTACGAGGCGAGCATCTTGAATGTCACAGATCGCTCGATAGTCGCCGATCCGAAAACGATACAACCCGCGCAGGAGTCCGCTCAGCGGTTCGGCGAGACGCTTCGGTTCCGGGTGAGACTGCACACGTTTACGCAAGAATCTCAAGATGCGATCCCGAACGGGCCTATCGAAGGAAAGGATGTCTGCTTCAGCCAGGTCTGAAAATTCAACCTGCCACATCAGATCGTCGCTCCATCTCCTCTTGCGAGATGGTGTATTTCATTTGCGAGAGTGCGTGTATCCCGGCCGCGTAGTCGGCGCGGTCTTCCAGCCAGCGCTTCACGACCTCATGGATCAGGAAGCTTTCGCTCACATTTTGTTCGCTCGCCGCACGCTTCACCATCAGCTCCACATCAGGCTCAAACTGAATCTGCACCATGGCCTGCCACCTCACTCTTCCACTCTTCCATCATCCTACGGAAGTCCCGGAACAGATAGTGCGAGTCATGCGGTCCCGGGCTTGCTTCCGGGTGGTATTGCACGCTGAACATGGGGTCGCTCTTGTGCTTCAGGCCCGCCAGAGTGTTGTCGTTCAGGTTCACGTGCGTGACCGCGACATCGTTCGGCAAGCTTTCCGGATCCACGTTGAAGTTGTGGTTCTGCGAGGTGATCTCCACCTTGCCGGTCTCCAGGTTCTTGATCGGATGATTGCCGCCGTGGTGTCCGAACTTCAGCTTGTAGGTCTTGCCACCTAACGCGAGACCAAACAATTGGTGGCCCAGGCAAATGCCAAACAAGGGCGTCTTGCCTTTCAACTCGCGGATCGTGTCCTGCGCGTAGTCCAGCGGCTCCGGATCTCCGGGTCCATTCGAAAAGAACACACCGTCCGGATGCATCGCCAGAACGTCGGCGGCCGAGGTCTTCGCAGGCACCACCGTGACGCGGCAGTTTTCACGAGTCAGCATGCGCAGGATGTTCTGCTTGATACCGAAATCGTACGCCACCACGTGCATGGGTTTTTGAGCGGTGGCGTTGTTTGCGGGCAGCAAGGCGTCGCCTGTGCCGTTGCGCTCATCCGCAATCGTCCATTCGTAGGACGCTGGCGTTGTCACGACGCTGGCAAGATCCGTACCCTCCATCGTGCGATGAGCGCGCGCTTTCGCAATCAGGGCATCAGGGTCGTTGACGGCAGTCGACAGGCATCCGCGCATGACGCCGTTGGCGCGTAGATGACGCACGATGGCCCTGGTGTCTACATCTGCAACGACCGGTATGCCGTTGCGCTCCAGGTATTCGTCGGCTACCTCAGTCGAGCGCCAGTTGGAACTGATGGGCGAGAACTCCCGCACGACCAGCCCTTCGATATAGGGGCGAGCGGACTCAGCGTCCGACGGCGACGTCCCGTAATTTCCAATCTGCGGGTTGGTCAGAACGACGATCTGCCCCGCGTACGACGGATCGGTGAAGATTTCCTGGTATCCCGTGAGCGACGTGTTGAAAACGACTTCACCCACCCGCTCTACCGGTGCGCCAAAGCTCCGTCCTCGAAACACACGCCCGTCTTCCAGGGCGAGCATAGCCTGCATGACGTCTTCCCTCTCAAGGCGATCGATCAAGTTTAGCAGTCGCTCGCTGACCGGAACGTTTTCCACGTAAGGAGGCCCGGCATCCGCCGGGCCTCCTTACGCAGCTCAACCTTAGCGGTTGGGCCGATGATGGTGATGGCGGTGGTGGCGGTGATGATACTGCGCCTCCGCTGAATTCAATGAGCCAAAAAGAACTGCAAGCCCGAAAATTGAGAGCAACGCCCGCTTCAAAGTCATATCGCTTCCGTCTCCTGTCGTACCGCTCGTCTGAGTAACGTCGGCTCCCGACACCCTTGAGAGACATTAATACACGGAAAGTTTGCATCGACATACTATTCTTTGGTAATCAAGCGAGGTCCACCAAGAGGTCATCCCCTTCGGTTCGCACCGGGAAAACGCGAACCTCGGCGCGCTCCGGCTCCCTCGCAATGCCAGTGATTAGATCGAAAGCCCACGCATGCCAGGGACATACCACGGTCTTCCCCTCGATCCATCCTTGTCCCAAGGGTCCCTGCCGGTGCGGACAGAGATTGTCCAACGCATGCAGTTGCCCGTCGACGTTGGCCAGGCAGATCTGCGTGCCATAAGCCTCCACCTCCATGACTTCACCGGGCTTTGGCGCCTCGTTTACAGGGCAAAGCCGAACCCATCCCGCCATACGTGTGCCTCCCTGCACTCGACGTAAGATGCGAGGTGAGGACCGCGCTTCTTGCCCCCTGCCCGATCAACTCGCCCCATTCCTCAGGCAGCGCCGCCGGAAACCGTCGATCCCCGCTGGATCCTGAAAGCCCTCGGCGCCGTGTTTGCCCTTGGGCTTTTTTGCAGCTATCTCACGCTCTGTATTTTCTTCTACGTGGGGCAATGGGAGTTCGTGCTGCACCCTTCGAGAGTCGTATCGCAAACGCCTGCATCGGAACATCTTTCCTTTGAAGCTGTGCGTTTTGGCAACGATGTTTCAGGGCAGCCACAGCTCGCGGGTTGGTGGATGCCGAGCGATACGCCCGCCGACCCTACGATTCTTCTGTTGCACGGGGCGACTGGTTCCATGAGCGACGCGCTTCCAACAGCGAAAGCTCTGCATGACGCGCGTCTGAACGTCCTTGTCTTCGATTACCGCGGCTATGGCCAAAGCGGCGGCCGGCACCCTTCACAGTCCATGATGGAAGATGATGCGAGCCAGGCACTACGCTACTTAACGACGGTCCGCGGCATCTCTGTCACACAGATTGTGCTGTTCGGCCAAGGCCTGGGTGCTTCGCTTGCTACCCATCTTTGCTCCAATCAGGCGCAGGTTCCAGGCCTCGTCATGGTGGACGCGGATGGCGATACCGCGTCCCGTGTGGAAGCGGACCAGCGGTCTCGCATTGTGCCCGTCGGCATGCTCTTCCATGAACGCTTTCCGCTTGCCGACCCGCTACACACCCTCAGGACGCCCAAACTGCTGATCAGCTTCACACGGGCATCCGCCCCGGTGTACGCGCAGAGGGCAGCCGATCCAAAGATCACCGTAGAATTGGCTCCTGGAGCCGGTCTCACGGCTATTGCTCTTCCGGTTCGGCGTTTTCTGGATACCTACGTGTCCAGCCCGGCTCCCACCTTGAAGTAGATTTCCTTGGTGAAAGGCGCGAAGGCTCCCGATCTTCCGGGAGCCCTGGAGAGGCGTGAGGCTCCCATTCAACCGGGAGCCTGGATCAAGGAGGGGGAGGGGTGCTGCGGATGGGGGAAGCCGGGTACCGAGGGAACTGCAGGCCCGGCAAATTCAACTACACCTCTACAGACGCAGTTGCGGAGAAAAGGTTCTTCTGCTTTCCACAACTTTGATTGGATGTTCTACCAAATTCAGGATGTAGACCATCCCACGGAAGTGGGACAAATTGCATTGCACTAAGAGAAGTGCAGAAGTGAGCTCATGCCGATCGGAGATCCTGGAAAGACGGCTTCGAAGTGCCTGCAACCGAGGGTCGAATAGGCTGCTTCCCCGAGAACACTACGGAAATCTGTAGTAACGGCCAGGTCCCGTCCCTCGTTCAATTGCTCAGTGGACAAGCCCGGCCAGCGCCCATACACCTTGCCACCCTTCACAGTGCCACCCAGCGCGAACATGACATTCGCGTGGCCGTGATCGGTGCCACCCGTACCATTCTGGTGTGCTGTCCTACCGAATTCCGACATAGTGATCAGCGTGACGCTCTCTGCCCCGTCGCCCATATCCTGCCAGAATGCGGCGATGCCGTCGGCAAACTCCTGAAGCCGGTTTGCGAGCTGGCCAGTCGCTCCACCCTGATTCTGGTGTGTGTCCCATCCACCCACATCGGCGAACGCGGCTTGCACACCCAGGTTGGCCTTCAATAGTTGCGCAATCTGCTTCATGCTGTTTCCGAACGCAGAGTTCGGGTAGTTTACTCCAGCTGCAGGCTTGTATTTCGCTGGGTCGGCCGCCTTCAGCATACGCACAGCTTCAAAGGTTTCCTGCCCAGTGCCGTGCAGCACGGCATCGGTGCTCTCGTCGTACATGGCCTGGAAGGCGGTGGCTACTGGCGAAGGTTGTGGTCCCCGTCCGCCAACGGAAAAGTCCTGGAGATTGGCTACAGCGACGGCAGGGACGGATCCCTGCAAGGTCCGCGGCACCTTGCTGCCGAGTGCCACGGCACGGAAGGGCGACACCTCTTGCTTCCCAGCTTCGCTGGCGAGTGCACGGTTCAGCCAGCCATCCCGCGTGCTTTTCACGCCCGGCGTGCCCGATTCCATGTAGTCCTGCGCATCGAAGTGCGACCGAGTCGGGTCCGGGGACCCTACGGCATGAATCGCAGCCAGATGCCCAGCGTCCCGCAAGGGCTTCAGGGAAGCCATGGCGGGATGCAAACCGAAGAAGCCGTTCAGATCGAGAACTTCGTTCTTTCCAATGGCGATGCTTGGCCGCATGGCGTAGTAATTCGGTTCGGCATGCGGCACGACGACATTCAGTCCATCGCACGCACCACGCTGAAAGATCACCACCAACTTCCTTCCCTCGGCCGCCGCCAGATCCGCCTGCGCGAAGACTGAGCGTGCGAGGAACGCGGGGATGATCGAAGTGCCTACCAAGGCGAGCGCACCATTCTTGATGAAACCGCGCCGGGTGACGCCGTTGCGCCGGGGCAGATCGCGCCCATGCATGTCGCATCCCCAGCCACTTGCATCGGTGAAGACAGCTTTTTGTTCCATGGACTGCTCTCGATTTCCGCTGCCGATACTGGCCCGGTCAGCAGGTGAAGGTTGCTGGGGCGAAGTCTAGCGCCGTTGGAAATCCGGAGATCCCAACAGCAGGCCTGCCATTGTGGTTAGGGGTGTCGCAGACGTGTTCGGCGCACTCGCAATCTCCGAAGCATGTCCTTCCCCAATCCTCATCATGCGTCCCGCACCCGGTCCCTCCGGCGTGATCTCCATCGCGACCGGATGCACCGGCGTGGCCCGAAAACTCTGCTCTGCCTGCTGCTGGACGCCGGGTCTTTGAGCCATGTTCAGCGCTGCATTGCGCGTCTGCGGAGCGGCAGGCTGCCCGAGTAGCGCCACTTCGAGCCGTCTCTCGGTTTCGGGGTCCGGTGGAGATTCCACCGCTATATCGCTTCCCAGGAGTCCGGGCCAGTTCAGACGCGTCCCTTGCAACCGGTTGCTTCCGAGCACCAGCGCAAAGTTCATGCGGGTCAGCAGGGCGTTGCTGCTCACCCAGGCATTCGCCTGCCACGAGTAGCCGTTTGGCGTCTGCATTCCGTAGATAGGCATACCGAGCCTATCCAGCGCCTGGACAAGAGGGACCGGATTGGTCACCTCCGCGGCCGTAGCCCGCAGCGCCGAAGCGGCAAACTCGATCGGGGTCTTTACCTTGGCGCGATAAACGTTCGGAGTCCAGAACTCCGGCGAATGGAACATGGTGGTCAGCACGGCTTTGGTATCGCCATCGCTCTTGAGAAAGGTAGCCGCCATACGGTCGACCAGAGTAGCCGGCGGGTTATCGCTGACGAAACGTTGCGCCAGCTTCAGCGAGACGAAGTGGGCCGTTGCCGGACTTGTCGCCAGGATATGCAGTACCTCCAGGCCCTCGTTCATCCCGCTCTCAGGAATCACATGCCCTAGAACCGTCTTTGATCCTGGCTCATGCCGATTCGGGTTGAAGACGAACTCGCCTCCGTCATCGGGCCGGTCTATGGTCCATCCAGTAAAGCATTTGGCGACCTCAATGACGTCCGTCTGTGTGTAGCCGCCGTTTACGCCAAGCGTATGCAATTCCATCAGCTCGCGGGCGTAGTTTTCGTTGATGCCCTTGGGAGACTTCACCGCAGCTTTGGGAGCTGCGGAGTTCGGCAGCTTTGCCGAAGGATTCGTAGAGCGGAGCGCCGCTTTGGAGTTAGGACCGATACTCTCCGCATTGTCGAGGTACACCAGCATGGCCGGACTCTTCGCCGTGGCGACCAGCAGATCCTCGAAGGTACCCAAAGCATTCGGGAGCACGGCCTCCCGCTCATACGCGGGCAGGAGATAAGGTTCATTGCCGTTTTTGTGCAGGTACACACTGAAGTGATTGAGCCAGAAGTCCGTCATGACGGCCTGCAGCTGTCGTTGCGAATACACGTCCCGCAGCAGGCGCGTGCTCATCACCTCGGATTCGACCAGGTGTTCAGGGGACTTCATCGCAGCTGTCTCTTCGGTCTGAGCAGGGCTTAGACCGGCCAGGAGTCGCTCCTGATCTGCGCCATTGAGCGACTTCTGAAAACGCTCCATCTGTTCAGGGGACATGGTTGCGAGGCGCAGCGTACGCGCTCCCGATGGCATACGCAGGACAGCTTCTTTGAGCGCTGCCGGCGCATCGTTCTGAGGTACCGCGGGCGGCACAGACTGCAATTCGCTCCCAGGTGAGAGTCGAACCACTGGTGCGGCTTCTGGTGTTCTCGGCTTAGGAGTAAGGGCTGCAACCTGACCTTGCTTGGCCGCCTGTTTTTCTTCGGACTTCATTTCATAGCGGAAGGCGCCATCGGCATAGATGGCGTGCTCCACGGTGGCCTGTGGGAGTGCCAGGTCGCTTCTGCTGTAGCGGCGCAGCATGCCGGGTGTTGGGAAGCGTTCAAACAGTTGCGTCTGCGACAGCTGCATAGCGGGGTACTGGGCTAATCGCAGGGCAAGGGCGTCATCCGGAATCCGCTCCGGATGCAACTGTTGCCCGAACCACGCCTCGATGCCGATTTGTTTCACCTCGGCCAGCTCTCCCAGACGGGGGCCAAACGTAAGCCTGTTCAGGGCGTGGAGTGACCTCTGCGTCCGCGTGAGCGTTGGCAATGCCTGCTTCTTCGCAGTCGGCGTTCTGACCGGATGAGGCACCTCGGCCGGAAGTTCCACCGGCAGCCAGAGAGTGAGGCATAAGGAGGCCGCGGTGGCGCCCGACAGAAGCGCTCGAAGCTGCTCCATGCACCGTGTCGGTTTGCGGCGATAGGTCATGGAGGGCTCCTTCGAGTGAACCGGCCAAATCGGCCGCTGCTCTACGTAACCCGCAATGTCAGTCGGGGTTGCGCGTCTGCTAAAAAGCTGCCAAGTCGACCATAGCGTGAAAGAGGCGGTCGGCCTGGGGCAGGATCACGTCCTCCAGCAGCGGTTGGTAGGCAACAAAGGTGTCCATGCCTGCAACACGCCGCACGGGCGCATCGAGGTCATGGAACAATTCGTCACCAATGCGGGCCGCAAGTTCCGCCCCATAGCCCCAGCTCAACATGTCTTCATGCGCGACCAGCACCTTGCTGGTTTTACGGACCGTTGCTGCAATCGCGTCCCAGTCGAACGGGGTCAGGCTGCGAAGATCGATCACCTCGACGTCAATGCCCTTCTCGCGCTCCATACGTTGCGCGGCCTGCACCGCCCGCGGCACCACCGCCCCGTAGGTGATTAAGGATAGATCTTGGCCGGGCTTAACGATCTTTGCCTTTCCAAACGGAACCGTGTACTCCGGACCCGGATAGGGTGCCCTTCCAAAGGTGGCCCGGTAAAGGTTCTTGTGCTCCAAGAAGAGCACCGGATCATCGCAGCGGATGGCGGTACGAAGGAGGCCCACCGCGTCGAGCGTATTGGAGGGCATCACGATGCGGATACCCGGCGTGTGGGTGAAGATGCTTTCCCCTGATTGGGAGTGGTAGATGGACCCACCCGTCAGGTAGCCGCCGATGGGAACGCGCATCACCAGTGGGCTGCTGAAGGTGCCGTTCGACCGCCAGCGCATGACCGATAACTCGTTCCGAATTTGATGCATAGCAGGCCAGATGTAATCAAAAAACTGAATCTCTGCAACAGGTTTAAGACCGCGCACGGCCATGCCGATCGCCCGTCCGATGATGTTTGCCTCAGCCAGCGGAGAGTTCCACACGCGATCGCTGCCAAACTCGCGCTGCAGGCCGGCCGTGACCTTGAAGACGCCGCCCTTGCCCTTGAATTTCCCCGCCCGTAGATCCCGGTCGCGGGTAGCATCGGCGACATCTTCCCCAAACACGACGATGCGCTCGTCCCGGCGCATCTCATCTCGAAGGCAGGCATTGATGCACCGTCTCGTTGTTGAAGACCGCGTCCATGGGCCGCAGGTCCTCCGAGTACACGTGCCGCAGGATGCTGGGAGGCCGTGGGGGCGCGGCGGCAAGGGCTCGATCCGTCGCCCGCTGGATCTCCACCTCGACGCCCTTTTCGATCTCGCGGATGCGCTCGTCATCGGCGATCCCGTTGCCGATCAACCAGGCCTGCATGCGCGAGATTGGGTCCCGTAGCGCGTCGGCTTCCAACTCCTCGGCAGAGCGGTATTGTGTTTCGTCATCGCTAAGCGAGTGCGAGTACGGCCGCACGACATGGCCGTGCACCAGAGCCGGTCCCTTCCCGGACCGGCAGTACGCAACGGCTTCGGACATCGCTTCGTAGCTCGCTACCGCATCAGTACCGTCCACCTCCGCGAAG
>CAXTGN010000097.1:1500-12299 GCA_964243455.1 uncultured Acidobacteriaceae bacterium | reverse complement strand
CGCACCGATGGCCTCGGTGTCATGCCCGAGCTCAGCGAGATCGAAATTATTCGCCATTTCACGCGCCTTTCGACGTGGAATTACGCCATCGATCTCGGCATGTACCCGCTGGGCAGCTGCACGATGAAGTACAACCCGCGCGTGAACGAGGCTGTCGCTCGCCTGGAAGGCCTCGCCGAGGCGCATCCCTACCAGCCGGAGTCCCTTTCGCAAGGTGCGCTAGGACTGATGAAGCTCCTAAGCGAGTGCCTTATCGAAATCACCGGTATGGACTGCATCACCCTGCAGCCAGCGGCCGGAGCGCACGGCGAGTTCACCGGCATCCTGCTCGCCCGCGCCTACCATGAGAGCCAGGGCAATCCGCGCAAGAAAGTCATCATTCCGGACTCTGCCCACGGCACCAACCCTGCTACCGCCGCCATCTGCGGCTACCAGGTCGCCAACCTGAAGTCGAACGCGCTGGGCATGGTGGACTTAGCCGAGCTCGAAAAGCTGGTCGACGACGACGTTGCAGCCCTGATGCTGACCAACCCCTCCACCATCGGCGTCTTCGAGTCCGACATCCACAAGATCGCCGACATCCTCCATGCCAAAGGCGCCCTGCTCTATATGGACGGAGCCAACATGAACGCGCTCGTCGGCAAAACACGTCCCGGTGACTTTGGCGTGGACGTCATGCACCTGAACCTGCACAAAACTTTCTCCACCCCGCACGGCGGTGGTGGCCCAGGCTCCGGCCCGGTCGCCTGCAAGAAGATCCTTGAGCCCTTCCTGCCCACCCCGGTGATCACCACCAAAGCCGACGGCACCCTAGGCTTCGACTACAACCGCTCGCAGACGGTAGGCCGCGTGAAGGCCTGGTACGGCAACTACGGCATGTTCATCCGTGCGCTCGCCTACATCCTCGCCAACGGTCCGGACGGCCTGCGCCAGACGACCGAAGACGCCGTGCTGAACGCCAACTACCTGCGCAAAAAACTCGAAGGCACCTTCGAGCTCCCGTACAAGTCGCCTTCCATGCATGAGGTAGTCTTCTCCGATAAGCTGCAGGCCAAAAACGGTGTGAAAACCGGCGACATGGGCAAGCGCCTCATCGACTACGGCTTCCACGCCTACACGGTCAGCTTCCCGCTCGTCGTCCAGGGCGCGATGATGATCGAGCCCACCGAGTCGGAGTCGAAGGAGGAACTCGATCTGCTGGTCGACGCGCTTCAGCAGATCGCCCGCGAGGCGGAAGAAAACCCGGAGCTCGTTACCACAGCCCCGCATACCACCCGTCTGCAGCGGTTGGACGAGACCACCGCGGCGCGAAAGCCCGTGCTGCGCTGGAAAGCTCCACCCGCCAGCACGCCCGTCGAATCAGACACAGCCGCCAAGGAGTGGTAGCTGAGCGGATCAGCCTCGCTCGTAGTGGATCAGGATCTCCTGCTCGCTGGCAATGTTCTGTCCGTTTCGTGTCGCAGGAGTGAAGGTCCAGTCACGCAGGGCCTGAATGACTGTTGCGTCGACGGAGGGTCCCAGGCCTTTGACCAGTGTGGCTGCCGTGATCTTGCCCGCGTCGTCTATCACGACATCCACAATCACATCGCCAGCCGTGCCGTGCGGTAACGCGGAAAGGTCCGGATGGGGACGGGGATGCACCTGCGGCAACGCGACCCTAACATTCTCGTCTCCCTGTGCGCTGTCACCTGCTGCACCCGAGCCCGCTTCGCTCTGTGGAGCCGATGGCGGCCTCACCGGCGACGGCTTCGTAGGGCTCGGCTCCGTACTTTTCGGCGCCACAGCTTTTGGTGCGGCGTGGCGCACAATCGTGTCCTGCCGCATTTCCGCCGGACCGCCGAGACTATAGGTCAGCATCATGTGCTGCCCCTGATGCGTGCCGGGGAGATGCAACGGATACAGCGAACTGGGCCGATGCCGCAGGGCCAGCACCACGACGCCCACCGCCAGCAGATGGACTGCTACAGACGCGGAGCATGCGGACGCGGAACGAGCGCGAATCTTCCTCATAGCACCTCGGCTTCCCTTTGTGACTCGATGATTACACGCTGGTGAGCAGGCCTTTACGGCCGGGTTCTGGCGATGTCCGGTCCAAGTTGTTCCTGCGCGTTCGGTGCGGGCTCGCTCGGGACGCCAACAGGGTCGCCCGGCTTCTCGCCGAGATGGTACTTGGCCAATCCGTCCGTCAACAGGCGGAAGGCGTCCTCGGGTGTATCCGCGAATTGGAAAAGATCTCGATCCTTGGGGGAGATTGCTCCCTTTTCGGCGAGCATGTCCATATTGAGCACGCCGTTCCAGTACTGCGAACCGTAGAGGACGACCGTGATCTGTTTTGCCAGCTTGCCGGTCTGGTCGAGCGTTAACAGCTCGAACATCTCATCCAGCGTGCCGAAGCCGCCTGGAAACACGATCAGGGCCTTTGCGAGATAGGCGAACCAGTACTTCCGCATAAAGAAATAGTGGAAATTGAAGTTCAGCGCGGGCGTGATGTAGCGGTTGGGAACCTGCTCGAAGGGCAGAACGATGTTGAGACCGATCGTCTTCGCGCCGGCTTCCCAAGCGCCGCGGTTGGCGGCCTCCATGATGCCCGGACCTCCGCCAGAGGTCACCACGAAGCGATGTCTTCGGCCGGGGAGCTTTTTGGCCCAGGTCGCCATGCGGCGAGCCAGCGTGCGCGCGTCCTCGTAATAGCGTGCCATCTCCACGGCTGCTTCGGCGCGTTTGCGCTTGAAGTCGCTCGTCCGATCATCGCCAAGCTCCTCCCCACGCGCGGGCTGCTCTTCGGGTGGCGCAAGTTCCTCAGATCCCGTGTTGGCGAGCAATCGGAGCTCCTCGTGGGCTTCGTCCAGCGCGCGAAAACGAGCCGAGCCGAAAAAGACAACGGTGTCCTGGATGCGTTCACGGCGAAAGCGTGCCATCGGCTCGGAATATTCGGCCATGATGCGAAGCAGGCGCCCGTCAGGCGAGTTTAGGAATTCCTCGTTGCGGTAGCCAAGAGGTGCCTGCTCCAACTGTTCGGGTTGCGTGCCGTTGATTGACTCAATCGATGTCGTCAGAGGATCTAAGCCCGAGGCTGCCATCGCAAAAGCATATCCCCAGCGTGTGCCAATCAGGCGAACTCAGGTAGGCCCCACTACGGATCTACCGCCGGACATCCCGGTAGTGCAGCAGTTCACTGATCCCGATCCATAGATCCAGCAGTCCAATGCCGCTCACCAGTCCACGCACCCACCCGCGCAGCAGCCAGTACGCTGCCGCTGGGTGGTTCATGATCCAGGCATTGCCGCTCCAGTAACGCGGCGACCAGGGTAAAAGCGTGACCAGGCCACCTATATAGAAGCAGAAGATCACCAGAACGGCGAGACTCATTCTCTGCAGCCAAACGGGAGCGAGGTCGGAGTGGCCGCCGGCCGAAACGGGCGCGGGCGGGGTCTCCGGAAACAGCTCACCTTGGCCGGGCGATGGCATGACTCCACGGTAACAGGGGGGTACGGTTCCCGTCTCCCCGCCGCTTTGACCGTGCTACTGTGGTACCCGCGGTACGGAGGCAGCATGCATTGCTCACGTTTGTTGCCGGCTGGTCTGATTCTTTGTTGTGTTCCCGCGCTCTCGCAGACCTTGAGTCCTGCTAGACCCGCAGCGCCTGGATGCGGCGACCCCGCAACAAAATACAAGGTGACTCTCGGAAGCGCCAGCAGCGCGACACCCTCAGATGATAAAAAAGCGCTCGTGTACTTCATCGAGATGATGCGCACTTCAGCTCTCACCCCAAGCCCACTGTGCGCGAAGGTGTGATGGCGACTGGGTCGGGGCCACCCATGGCAACTCCTATCTCGCGTTGACGGTACCTCCGGGAGATCATCACCTCTGCGCGGCGTGGCAGACTCACGTCGTTCTCTTCCACGGCCTTCGGGAGGCTGCCCTGCACTTCACCGCTGAGAGCGGCAGGACCTATTTCTTTCTGATATCGAACTTCGATCGGCGGAGGGGTCTGACATGCATCTCGAAGCACTGGATACGGACCAGGGTCAACTCCTTCTCCAGAAAAGAAAGGTCGCGACCGCTGAGGTGGACAGGTAAGCCACGGCGCGACACGGCTATTGCTGTGGATTGCTGACTTGATGCTGAGACTTCAGAAGCGCCGCGGCACGGTCACGGACCGCGGCACGGTGCGCCTTCTCTGCCGCATCCAGCGTAGGCGCAGCCGCTGCTGCCTTGTCCTCGGCATCGGCCTGCGTTGACAGGCGGCGAGCCCCCTGCATCGCGCGCTTGTCGCGATCCTTGGCCTTCACGTCCGCGAGCATCTGTTGTGGCGTGTCATCCGTACCGTGCATGGCGAGACCGAAGTGCAGATCGCCCTGCGTTCCTGAGATTTCAATGGGTAACTCCAGGCCCGCACCGTTCTTCTTTAAGAATCGATCAACTGGTTTCAGTAGCCAGCTTTTCCAGCCCGTGACCATCTGGGACGCGGTCGCTTGTGTACGGACGTGACCTTTGAACTCGAAAAGCCTGCCGTCCATGGAATACACCCCGTTCATCAGCACCACGGCACCAGGAAGGGCATAGCGGACGTCAGTGGCGGTTATGATCCCGTGACCCAAGGTGAAACGAGAGCCCATTTGGGAGTGCACCTCGGTCTCACGATCGTGGCTCACATCGGCTACATCCTTTGGGCGGCCCTGGGCTCTGGCGCTCAGTCCGTCCAGCCGGTCCTGCCAACGCGCGTTGTTAAATCGCACGCCCGTCACTTGAAAGTGCCCTGCCATCTCCATCTTCGCGGCGACGCGCTCATGGCCCGGCGGGATGTGAAGTCTGGCCTGCATAAAGAGTGTGCCGTTCATCAGCGGTGGCGTTGTCTTTACGGCCATGCGCAGGAAATCCTGCATGCGGCCATTCGGGATACTTACGTCGAGTTGAATGTCGTGTCCGCCACCCTTCACCTTCACGACCTTGCCGGAGGTGGTGAAATCAGAGTCCAGCAGACGCGCGTGAACGGGCTCGAGGTAAGTGTCTCCATCTGTGCCATCCACGATGGCATGAAAGTTGGTACGCAGCGGAACCGGCTGGCTGCTGATATCAAGCGAAAAATCGGGGACATCGGTCTTGCCATCGATCGTGATGCGGTCGAGCACCCCTGCAAAGTGCCCCGTCGAGGACAGGGTGCCACCAATGCCGTGAATGGTGTTCAGGTCGGCATGATCGAAGGTGTAGTCGCCATCGATGGGCGTCTTCCCCGGATCGGCTGGCTCCAGTGAAGACTGAGGAGGCTGACCACCGGCCCAGGGACCGAAGTGCCCTTTCGCGTGGATCAGGCCGGCCGGCTTGGGATTGGTAAGCTGGGCGTCGTACAACATCGACTGGTCCCGGCCAAGGTCCTGCATGTCCAGGGCGCTTATGCGGAACAGCAAGGGATCTTTATCCTGCTTTCCGGACTCGATATACAGCTTGACATCGCTGCATTGCAGCTCTTTCACCGTGATGGCGATCTTGGGCTTTAGCTTCGGATCCGCCGGCTTCCATTCCTCCCGCGCTCCGAGAATCCCTTTGCGCTGATCTGGCGGAGGAATATGCAGCTCCATGCCCTCAACAAGCACGCTGCCCACATGCGTGGGCTGATGCAGCAGGCCTCGAAGTGTTGTGCGGAATGCAAAATGCCGAACTGTGATCAGTGGGTACGGAAGCTGGCTCGCAGACCCCGTGCCAAAGGGTATGCGGAGCCCGTAACCTGCGACCTCGATCCCTTTGAACAGCGAAATGTCGACCCGATCCAAGTCGACAGGCGCGTCGAAACGAGCAGAAAGCGTTTCAATAATGCGCTTCCGGATGATGGGCTCGGCGTGGTGCAGCACGTACTCGGCGGTGATCAGCACACCGGCGCAGACCAGGACACAGATGGATCCGAGCACCTTAAGCCAGCGGCGTTGCCACCAACGTGGTGACCCTGTCGCGAGGGTAGCGGGATGATCGTTCCAGTCGCCTTGCACCGTGGTTCTTCCCCGGACGTTTGATGCAATGAAACACAAGCCGGACGCGCCTTGATTTCATGCAGAAGTAGCCGCTCTGCGAGAATACAGAAGCGATGCTGCAACTCTCCGGCGCGGGAAAGCGCTTTGGTCACAAGCTGCTGTTTGATGAGGTCAACTGGCTGATCACGCCCAATGAGCGGACAGGCCTGGTCGGCGGCAATGGTACAGGCAAGTCAACGTTGCTGAAAGTGCTGGCGGGGCTCGAGGGCCTGGACTACGGCCAGCGCACGCACACGCGCGGCATGACGCTCGGCTACCTGCCGCAGGATGGCCTTGCGCTCTCCGGCCGCACTGTCTTTGAGGAATGCCTCTCGGTTTTCGACGAACTCCGTGGGCTCGAGCGCGAATACGAGCAGTTGATGCATACGATGAGCGAGGTGGATCCGAACTCCAAGGAGTACACCGCCGTCGCAGACCGGTTCTCCGAGATCGGTGACCTGCTCCATGCGCACGACATCTACACCCTGGACGCGCAGGTAGGCGCTGTGCTCGGCGGGCTCGGCTTCAGCAAAGAAGACTGGGAGCGGCGGACCGAAGAGTTCTCCGGCGGCTGGCAGATGCGCATCGCCCTTGCCAAGCTGCTGTTGCAGAAACCCTCCCTGCTGCTGCTGGATGAGCCGACGAATCATCTGGATCTTGAATCAAGAAATTGGCTTGAAGAGTACCTGCAGACCTACGAAAACGCCTTCATCCTGATCTCGCACGATCGCTACTTTCTCGATCAAACCGTCGCCAAGACGGTCGAGGTCTGGAATAAGCGCATGCATGTGTATCACGGGAACTACTCCAAATACCTGACGCTAAAGGACGAGCGCCGAACGCAGCTGATGAACGCGTACAAAAACCAGCGCGAGCGCATCGAGGACCTCGAAGCCTTCATCAATCGCTTCCGGGCCCAGGCGACCAAGGCCAAGCAGGTGCAGTCGCGCATCAAGGAACTCGACAAAATTGAGCGCATCGAGGTCCCGGATGAAGAAGCGACCATTCACTTCACCTTTCCGCAGCCGATCGCCAGCGGCCGCACTGTGCTGGAGGTCAAGGGCCTGACCAAGCACTATCCGTCACCGAGCGGCGGCATCAAGCGCGTGCTGGACAACGTGGAGTTCACCATCGACCGCGGCGATCGCATCGCGCTCGTCGGCGTGAACGGAGCCGGTAAGTCCACGCTCCTGCGCATGCTCGCCGGCCTCGAGGCACCCACAAGTGGCAGCATCAAGCTCGGCCACAACGTCGCGGCAGACTACTTCGCGCAGGATCAATATAAGGTGCTGAGGCCCGAAGCGCAGATGCTGGACGACATCACGGGCTCTAACCCCCGCGTAGATGTGGTCACATTGCGTTCGTTGCTGGGCTGCTTCATGTTCACCGGCGACGACGTCTTCAAGCGCCTCGGCGTGCTCTCAGGCGGTGAGCGCAACCGGTACGCGCTGGCCAAGATGCTGGTCTCGCCGGCCAACTTCCTGCTGCTCGACGAGCCCACCAATCACCTCGACATGCGCGCGAAAGATGTGCTGCTCGAAGCCGTGCACAACTTCAGCGGTACCGTGCTCTTCGTCTCGCATGACCGCTACTTCATCGATGGCCTTGCGACGCGCGTCTTTGAGGTTGAAGAACGCCGGGTCCACATCTATCCCGGAAATTACGAAGACTACATGCACCGCAAAACCGGCGGCATTCCATCCACGACTACCGAAGCTGCGGCCCGCATGAAGACGGACAGCTCGACGGGCGGCACCATCGATGCAGCCACTGGCATGTTCAAGCCTGTCAAGCAGGTGGGCAAGGCGGAGCCGCTACCAACACCCAAGGACCCGCTCCCTACACCGCAAGAGGCCCTCGCCTTCGAGAGCATCGAGTCCACGCATGAGGTCAATGGCTCCCTGGCTCCCGTGAGGCCGGCCCCGAAGGTTACAGCCAGGCGGCTGAACCCGCTCAAGCTGAAGCAGATCGAAGATCGCGTCGAGGCCATCGAAGCGGAGCTGCCGGAGCTCGAAGCACGCATCTCACAGGCGGAACAGCAGCAGAGCGTGTTCACCACGGCGGATGCTGCCAAGGGACTGGCGCAGGAGCTGGACGAGCTGCGCGAACGCCAAACGACCCTAACCGCCGAGTGGGAAGAACTCTCCACACAACTCGAAGAGCAGGCTACGGCCTAGCTCCGCAAAGGATCATGCGATGCGCATTCTGGTAGTCGGGGCAGGAGCGACCGGCGGGTTTTATGGAGGCCTGCTGTTGAACGCAGGACGCGACATCACCTTTCTGCTGCGCTCACGCCGCGCGGCGCAGATCCGCGAGCATGGCCTGCAGATCCTCACACATAAAGGTGACGAACTGACACTCCATCCCAAGGTGGTTTCCGCGGCAGAGCTGAAGGCAGCGGGCACCACCTTTGACCTCATCCTCATCACCACAAAGTCCTACCAGCTTGCCGGTGCGATGGACGACATCGCCCCGGCAGTTGGGCCGCAGACGATGCTGCTGCCTACCCTGAACGGCATGGCCCAGCTCTCGGCCCTCGACCAGCGTTTCGGTGCCCAGCATGTCCTCGCGGGCACAGTACGCGTGGTCTCCGATGTGGACGAGCAGGGAAGTGTGCACCAGATGGCCTCCCTGGACGAGATGAGCTACGGCGAGCGCTCGCGCGAGCGTACGGAGCGCATCCTGGCGGTGGACCAGGCGATGCAGGGAGCCGGTTTCACCGCCATCTTGCCTCCCGACATTCTCGCGATCCTTTGGCAGAAGTGGTGGATCCTCGCCAGCATGGGTGTGGCCTGTGTCCTGACGCGCGGTCCAGTTGGCCAGGCCGCCTCCGTGCCCCATGGCCCCGAGCTGGCGGGGGCCATCCTGAAAGAGTGCGCCGACATCGCCACGGCCAACGGCTACCCACCCGATCCGGCTATGTATACCGAGCACGCAGCGCGCTTGACCGAGGTCGGCTCCAAGCTCACTTCCTCGTTGTATCGTGACCTGATGAAAGGCGCTCCAGTCGAAGCGGATCACATCCTGGGCGACCTGCTCGAGCACGCAAAGGGCGTCTCCGCACCCTTGATCACAGCCGCCTATGTCCAACTGAAAGTCTACGAGCTAAGCCACGCTCGATAGGCAGAGACGGGTTGCTCGCGTGCATTCGTAGCGGGCGTGGCATGATCAACGGTATGGCGTCCCATTGGCAGCCCATCCGCTGGTCAGACCGTTTAGCTGAACTGGAAGCGCGCGCTCCCGAGCTAAAACAGGCTCCGTTGCGACGGGATATCCGTTCCCTGGGTGCCCTGCTCGGGCAGGTCCTCCGTGAGCAGGCCGGCGAAGAGCTCTTCGCGCTGGTGGAGCGCCTGCGCCGCATCGCCATCGCTCGCCGCGAGGCCGAAGCCTCCGGGGACGTGACCGCGGCCCAGCAACAGTTGGAGCAGGCGCAGGCCTTGACGCGTGAAGCCTCAGCCGACCCACAACGCGCCTACGAGCTCGCCCGTGCCTTCGCCTTCTACTTCGAACTCATCAACCTGGCCGAAACCAATCACCGCAAACGCCGTCGCCTCGCGACGATGTTGGACACGGCCGTGCCTCCCCAGCGCGGCAGCCTGCGTGGCACCTTTCGGCGCCTTCGCGAGGCGGGCCACACGCGCCAGAGTGTTCTTGCCCTGTTACGCCGCATCTGCGTGATGCCCATCTTCACAGCGCACCCCACCGAGGTAGCCCGGCGCAGCGTCATGTTCAAACGACGGCGCATCTCGGAGCTGCTGGAACAGCTCGACATCCTGGGTCTGCCGCCCAGCGAACTCGATCGCCTCCAGGCTGAGCTTCTCGCGGAGATCACGGCGCTCTGGCAGACCGACGATGTGCGCCTTGCGCGCCCAACCGTGCGCGACGAAATACGCATGGGCCTGGATTACTACGACGCTTCCCTCTTCAGTACCGTACCCGTCCTCTATGGCGAGATCGCTGCGGCGCTGGATGAAGAGTTCCCCTCGGACGCCGGTAAGACCTCGTTGACGGAACTGCCGGTCGTGCTCCGCTTTGGCTCCTGGATTGGCGGGGATCGCGATGGCAACCCTTTCGTCACAGCGGAAACGACGGCCGAGGCCGCGGAGATGGCGCGCGATCTGCTGAAGCGCTACTACCTCGCACAGCTTCTCGTCATCTTCGATCAGCTCGCGTCCTCGACGCAGCAGGCCCCCATCTCCTCAGCCTTGCAGGGGCGGTTGGCGGAGTACCTGGAGCACCTACGCGCCTCGGGCCACACGGCCTTTGCAGACCGCT
The DNA here is from genome assembly GCA_964243455.1 of uncultured Acidobacteriaceae bacterium. Lineage (GTDB taxonomy): Bacteria > Acidobacteriota > Terriglobia > Terriglobales > Acidobacteriaceae > Granulicella. Next base: position 2,019 of record CAXTGN010000097.1, on the reverse strand, counting down.
TTCCCAATGAAGCCGTACGTCTGGCCATTGCCTGCATCACCCTGCGCCTGGGTGGCAGGCCGCCCGTGAGCATGCATCGCAACCTGGCTTTGGCCGATTCCGCCAGACTGCCGCTTTACAGCAGCGCCTCTGATCTGCTTCAGGATCTGGACATCCTGCGAGCCTCTCTTCACGACAATCGTGGGGAACGGCTCGCCGAGCTCTACATCGATCCCCTGTTGCTCGCGGTCCGCACCTTTGGCCTGCATCTGCACACGCTGGATGTACGTCAACATGCGCGCGTGCACCAGGCCGCGGTGGACGAGATCTCCGATTGGCACCCGGGCGAAAAGGGCCTTCAACTCCCACCGGCGCCCTCGGAACAGACACAGGAGGTGCTTGCAACGTTGCGCGAAATTGCCGCGCTCAAGCTGCACGCTCCCGATGCCATCGCTCAATACGTCATCTCCGGCGCGAGTTCCGCGGACGATGCCCTGCGGGTGATCTGGCTGGCGCGCCTGAGCGATGTACGCGTGGAAG
>CAXTGN010000097.1:1251-1490 GCA_964243455.1 uncultured Acidobacteriaceae bacterium | reverse complement strand
AGGCGCCGTACTCCCGGACGGGCAGCGCGACCCTGGACTGCAGCCCGTGCCCCTGTTTGAGTCCATTGAAGACCTGCAGCATGCCCCGAAGATCTGTCGCACCCTTTGGACCAGCGAGGTCTATGCGCCACTGCTTGACAGCTGGAATCGGCAACAGGAGGTCATGCTCGGCTACTCCGACTCCAACAAGGATGGCGGCATGATCGCCTCCACATGGGAGATCTGGAAAGCTCACCGCG
>CAXTGN010000097.1:0-1241 GCA_964243455.1 uncultured Acidobacteriaceae bacterium | reverse complement strand
CCCCACACACAGGGCTCTTTTCGCGCAGCCGCTTGATAGTTTCACCGGAGCCCTGCGCCTGACCGAACAGGGCGAGGTGCTGAACTGGAAGTACTCGGATGTCGTGCTCGCGGAGCGAAATCTGGAGCTGATGATCGCCGCCTCGCTCGATGCGGTTGCCCGTCCGGATCTGGCGCTCAACGAGCAAAAACAACACCTCACAGGAGCTATCGAACCTGCCTGGGAAGAGGCCATGGACGAGCTTTCCGTTACATCCCAGGCTTACTACCAGCAACAGATTGTCGGCGACCCCGAGGTCTTCACTTTTTTTGAACAGGCAACGCCTGTGGCCGAATTGGAGCACGCACGCATCGGTTCACGCCCCGCAAAGCGCGCGGACGCAAGCGCGACAAAGCAGCGCACCATGGCCGATCTTCGCGCGATTCCCTGGGTCTTTGGCTGGATGCAGTCGCGCATCGTGGTTCCCGCCTATTTTGGCGTGGGTTATGCCCTCGAGGGGTACGTCACGGCCCATTCGGACGGACTCGCGCGCCTGCAGAGTATGGCGACGAGCTTTCCGTTGTTTCTCGACATCGTCCGCAATGTCGAGATGGCGCTCGCCAAGGCCGACTTCGAGATCGCCGGCTTTTATAGCTCGCTCGTCGCTGATGACGGCCTGCGCACGCGCGTCTTCTCAACACTGCGCCAGGAGTTTGAACGCACCCGGCGGATGGTGCTTTCCATCACTCGCCAGAGGGAACTGCTGGAGCGCAACACGGTCCTTGCCAACTCCATCCGTCTGCGCAACCCGTATGTCGATCCGATGAGTCTTCTGCAACTGGAACTGCTCCGGCGAAAACGGGACGGCGTTCCGGAGGAGCAGGGGGCGGCCCTGGATCGTGCCATCACGGCCACCATCAATGGCATCAGCGCGGGACTCCGCAATACAGGCTGAGCGCGCCCAATACCGTTACCGAAGTGCGTCGTCGTAGGCTGACAGTGTTCCTGTGCCCACCGCCAGGATGCCGTTTACATCCCCGAGGCATCGACGGAGGTAAGGCAGCACATCTTTGGCCCGCTCGGCCGTGATGGCGGATGGCCCGTCACCCGCTCGGAAGAAGGAGCCGAGTTGCAGGAAGTCATTCAGTGTCTGCTGCTCCTGCTTCTGGAGTAACTCCTGCTCGCGATAGGCAGCTGCATATTTCTGTACCTGACCGTAGTCCATATAGGACAGCACTCCGGTGGACGTCGCCGTGCGCCAG
>CAXTGN010000096.1:5622-12310 GCA_964243455.1 uncultured Acidobacteriaceae bacterium | reverse complement strand
CGTGGGAGAGGAATGGGTGGCGAGGGTGACAGCCCTGGAAGAGAAGGTAGTGGCTCTGGAGGCACGCCTGGAACGCATGGCGACGGCTTTTGGCGTGGATTAGGCTTACGACCCGCGAAATGAACGGTCTATGCTAGGGACACAGCAAATCAATGTGCGTATCTGTTCGGGGGAGAGCAAGGATGGCCGTAGTGCGTCGCCGTGGAGTTCGAGCGGCTTTGGTTGCAGGTGTACTGGCGGGTTGCGGTGTGCATGGCTTCGCCGCCGCACCAGGGGCAAAGACAAAGCTGCCGGAGCTGAAGTACGAAACCTACACTCTGCCCAATGGGCTCAAGGTGATCACGCACGAGGACCATCGTCTGCCGCTGGTGGCGGTCGACCTCTGGTACCACGTCGGTCCGTTGAACGAGCGTCCGGGCCGCACAGGCTTTGCGCACCTCTTCGAGCACATGATGTTTGAAGGCTCGGAGCACGTGGGCGAAAAGGCGCACATCAAGTTCGTGCAGGGCGCCGGCGCCACCGATGTGAACGGCACCACGGACTTCGACCGGACCAACTACTTCGAGACCATGCCCGCCAATCAGCTCGAGCTGGCGCTCTGGCTCGAGTCCGATCGTATGGGCTTCCTGATGGAAGGACTCGACCGCGAGAAGCTGGCTAATCAGCGCGACGTGGTGCGCAACGAACGCCGACAAGGCGAAGGCCGCCCCTACGAGCTGGCCGAGGAAGAGCAGTACCATCTCCTGTTTCCCAAGGAGCACCCGTACTACGGCAGCGTGATCGGCAGCCATACGGACATCGAATCGGCGCGGATCGCCGATGTGCGCGACTTTCATCAGCAGTTCTATACGCCCAACAATGCCTCGATCGCTATCGCGGGTGACTTCGATTCGAAGGCTCTGAAGGCGCTGCTGGAACGCTACTTCGGGCCCATCCCGAAGGGACCGGCTGTGCCCCCGGTCAGCGTGACGACGCCGCCCATCACCAGCCAGAAGCGCACCACGGTGACGGACACCGTGCAGCTCTCGCAGGTGCGTATCGGCTGGCTCACCCCGCCCGCGTACACGCAGGCAGCCTATGACATGGACTCGGCCATCTTTGCGCTGGGCGGAGCCAAGGCAAGCCGGCTGGACCAGGCGCTCGTGTACAAGACGCAGGTGGCGCAGAGCGTAAGCTGCAGCAGCACTTCACTGAAGCTGACAGGCGTTACCAACTGCGTGGTCACCGCGAAGCCCGGGGTCAAGCTGGAAGACCTGGAAGCCACAGTCTGGCAGGAGATTGATCGTCTGAGAACCGAAGGTCCGACAGCGGAGGAGGTCGAAGCGGCGAAGGCCGGCGAGATGACCCGCAAGATCGCCGGGCTGCAACGCCTCGGCGGCTTCGGTGGCGTGGCCGACACGCTGGACTCCTACAACCAGTACACCGGTGATCCGGGATTTCTGCCCAAAGATGTCGCGATGCTCCAGGGAGTCACCGCCGCGAGCACGAAGGCGGCTGCGGCGAAGTACCTGACCAGGGATGCCGCCGTGGTCGTGTACACCGTTCCGGGCAAAAAGGTGGTCAACGACGTGCCGCGCAGTCCGGAGACCACCGATGCGGACATCAAGATCACCAACCCGTACACTCCGACCTTTGAGACAGCGCAGAACTGGCGCAAGGCCGTACCCAAGCCGGGCCCGGCGCCGGGGGTGCACCTGCCTGTCCCGCAAACCTTCGCGCTTTCGAATGGAATGAAGGTCTTCGTGGTGGAAGATCATGCGTTGCCGGTCCTCTCGGCGGTCGTGGTCGCCCGCGCCGGAAGTGACAGCAACCCTGAGGGGAGGGCCGGTCTGGCTTCTCTGACCACGGAGCTGATGAGCGACGGAACGGCCTCGCGCAGCCTCCAGAAGCTGGCCGAAGATCAGGAGGTCATCGGTACCACGATCGCTCCGGCTGCCCAGATGGACGGCAGCACGACCTCCATGACCGTGCTGACGAGCTTCGCCGCGCCGGGTGTGGAACTGCTGAGCGATGTGCTGCAGCACCCGGCATTCCGGACCGAAGACCTGGAGCGGCGGCGCAAGCAGCGTCTCGTCCGCATTCAGCAAGAGACCGACAACGTTCAGCAGATGGCCTTCCGCGTGGGACCGAAGCTGGTCTTCGGTGAAACACCCTATGGCACGCCGGGCAGCGGCACCACCGAGAGCGTGACAGGCTTGAGCGCGGACGATGTGGCTGGTTTCTACAAGGGTCACTATGGGCCGGCTGACTCCGCATTGGTGTTTGCAGGCGATGTAACCCAGGCCCAGGCGCGCCAGCTGGCGGAGAAGTATTTCGGCGGGTGGACCGGCACAGCGAGCGCGGCGGTCTCCCTGCCTGCCGCACCCGCGGGCCAGCCCACGCACGTGGTCATCGTGGACAAGCCGGGTGCCCCACAGACGGCGCTGTTTGCCTTTGGCGTGGGTGTGCCTGCAAACGCCCCAGAGTACCCGACCATCCGTGTCGCCAACTACACGCTGGGCGGCTCCTTCGCCTCGCGCATCAATATGAATCTGCGGGAGCAGCATGGCTACACCTATGGCGCGCAGTCGCAGTACCAGGGCTACCGGGCGGGCGGTCAGTTTCTGGCCGGCGGTCTGGTGCGCACGGATGTCACCGCGCCGGCAGCCAAGGAGTTGATGGCGGAGATCAAGAATTTCCCATCCCATCCGCCGACCGAAGCGGAATTGACGGCTGCAAAGACAGCGTTGGCGCAGGCCTTGCCGGGTCAGTTCGAAACGATGGGCGCGACCGCGACGGCCGTCGGGACCATCTTCCTTTACGACCGTCCGCTGGACTTTTACGCGACGCTGCCGGCGAAGTACAACGCGGTGACCTCGGCCGATGTGGCCAGGGTGACACAGGAGGACCTCCACCCGGACCAGCTGGTGATTGTGGCCGCGGGCGACCGTACCAAAATCGAACCGAGCCTGAAGGACGCGGGACTCGGCCCCGTGGAGGTGCGGGACATCAATGGCAAACCCGTGAGCACACCCGCAGCCGCGGCGGCTTCCGGAGGTCGATAGACGCGTGGAGTCCTGCTCCCCGGGTTAGCAACAGAGCTACTCGTTTCAGATTCGGCCGTGCTACTGTGTTTCTGTCGGATGGGGTATCTGCCGCATCCAAATAGTGAGAGGAGGGTTCGCCATGTCATCGCAATCCATTCCGCTTCCTGACAGGCTCAGCATCACAGAAGGCCTGATGCAAAAACTTCAAGAACTCGCCAGGCTGCAGAACATCACTGTCTCTGAAGCGCTCGCTCAGTCCATCAACATCAGCGACCTCGTTGTCCGGCAGAAAGCCGAACCTGGAACCAAGGTACTTTTCAAGCGCGGCAACCGCTATAAACAGTTGGTTCTGGGCGACGAATAACGTTATGGAAGTAGGGCTGGGGAACGAGGAGCAAGCGCCGGTTGTTTTACCTTTGGATGTCCTTTCCGACGCGAGTCTAGGGGCCCGGGCAGAACCCCTGGACAGCGTTGTAAGCGTGGGCGCAAAGGCCTACTCCCCCGAGCGCCAACGCGACAACGTCAGGCTCATTGTTGCGTGCGGTTTTCTGCTGATTCTGGGATACCTCGTAGTCTTTTCCACGGTAGAAGCCGCGTCCTACCCGGCTCACTGGTCGCAGACCAAGGAAATGCTCCAGATCATCCTGCCGGCCCTCACGGGCATCATTGGCACGGTGATCGGCTTCTATTTCGGCACATCCGCGCTCGGACAGGCGTCGTCCCAGTCGGACGACAGCAACCCCTAGAAAATCCTCACCCGCTTCTCCGGCGGTAGATACAACGCCTGCCCTGGCTCCACGTGGAAGCTTGCGTACCAGGCATCCAGGTTGCGCACCGTTTCGGCCCGGATCGGCCCTGGAGCATGGGGATCGGTCAGCAACTGCCGTCGTTGCGCAGCCTCGCGCGCCTTGCCCTGCCAGTTCTGCCCGAAGGCGATAAAGAATTGCTGATCTCCCGTAAAACTCCCCACAGCAGGTGCTGTTTTCCCGTGCAGCGACGCATGGTACGCATCCAGCGCGGCATTGATCCCGGCCAGGTCGGCAATATCCTCGCCCAGCGTCTGGCGGCCATTGATGTGGAGCCCGGGCAGAACCTCATAGCTGTCGAACTGCGCTGCCAGCGCACTTGTGGAGGCCTCGAAGTGGGCTCGATCAGCGGCTGTCCACCAGTCGCGCACGCGGCCCTCCGCGTCGAAATCTGAGCCTTCCGAATCGAACGTGTGCGAGATCTCGTGTCCGATCACCGTGCCGATCGCACCGTAGTTCGCCGCCGCCGGCGCCTGAGGATCGAAGAACGGGGCCTGCAGGATTGCTGCCGGAAAGTTCAGCGCGTTGTTCAGCGGCATCTCCACCGCATTGACCGTCTGCGGCGTCATGGACCACTCGCCGGGATCGACAGGCTGACCGATGCGGCCGAGCTGGAACCGGTACTCGAAGGCGCTTGCACGGTCGACATTCCCGGCCAGGTCGTCCGGGCGAATTTCAAGGCCGTCATAGGTCCGGAAGTGGTCCGGGTAGCCCACGCTCACACGCAGCGTCTTCAGCTTGCCGAGCGCTTCCGCTCTGGTTGAGGGCGCCATCCATGGAATCGCCTGCAGGCGTTGCGCGTATACGGCAAGCAGGTTCGCTACAAGCGCCTCCACCTGCTGCTTCGAACTCGGGGGGAAGTAGCGCTGCGCATACAGCTTGCCCACCGTCTCGCCCAGTGTCGCATTGACGAAGTCCCGAGCCCGTCGGTCCCGCGGGCGCTGCTGCGGCGCGCCCGACAGGGCCGTGCCGAAGAAGTGAAACGACTCGTCGGCGAAGGCCTGTGGCAGATAGGGCGCAAGCCGGTCGATCTCATGCAGCCTCAGCAGATCGCGCCACGCTTCCAGTGGCGTCCCGGCGACCAGCGCCGCTTCACCCGTCACAGCGGAGGGCTGCCACACGTAGAAATCCTTTTGCGCGCCGAGCTGGGCTGAAGCGAAAAACGTCACCCAGTCCAGACCCGGCGCCTTCGCCGCGAAGTCCGCCTGTGTCCAGAGATTGTCCGCCTTGCGGATGTTCTCGCTATCGGCGAGAGAAAGATGTGTTCTGGCGATGGAGGTTTCCAGCGCAACGGCCCGCGCCGCCCGCGCCTCCGGGTTATCCATGCCCGCAAGGCGGAACATGGTGATTGCGTGGGTGGCAAGCTGCTGCCGCATCTCGGTCATGCGCGCGCCCGTGTCGCTGTAGTAATCGCGGCTGGGCAGCGTAAGGCCGCCCTGGAAGAGGTAGGGCGCATAGTGGTGCGGGTCGCGGAAACCGGGCGCCACCCAAAGGCCAAACAGGTTCTCCGTGTGAAACTGCGCCTTGTTCAGGGCATCGATGTCGGCGCGCAGTGTGCGGCCCAGGGCCTCCGCCAGCGTTTTCTCATCATGAATGGCATTGATGCGCCCGAGTTCGGGCTTCAGCGCCGAGAGGCCATGCGCTTCAATCGCCGCCGCATCCATGTAGGAGGCATACAGGTCCGCGATGCGGTGCCCGTCTGTGCCTTGGGATGCATTGCCGTGCGCCGCGTCCGTGAAGATGGTGGTGAGCTGCCCGTCCGTGCGTTCGGCAATCTGCGAAAAGCCCGTGATCCCGGTGCGGTCGGCAGGGATCTCCGTGCGCGCCATCCACGCGCCGTTGCAATAGAGGTAGAAGTTATCGCCGGGCCGGACACTCGGGTCCATCGCCGACACGCTGATGCCATGGGATGCCGGAGCCGGTGCCTGCGCCAGGGAAGATGCAACCACGAAGACCGCGAAGACCAGGGTGAGCGAAGAGCGAAGATGCATGTAGCGCCATTCTAGCCAGATTGGCCTTCCTCGATGTCGCCGCACCGCGTCCGGCCTCGGCACAGTCGGTTGCACGCAGGCGGCCTCTGCGCAGCGGGTTATGATGTCGTATCCAAAGCTGGGCATTGTCTTCACGGGGCGATGTTGCGAGTACGAGGTCCGTCATGTCGAATCCCACGCATCGCTGCCTGATTGTGGTGCCTTGCTACAACGAAGAAAGCCGTCTCCCCGTGGAGAGCTTCGCTGCGTACCTTGCACAAACGCCGGGAGTAACGCTTCTCTTTGTGAACGATGGCAGTAGGGACGGCACCCTCGCTGTGCTGCGTTCCCTGCAGGCGCGTTTCCCGGCAACTGTCGACGTCCTCGATTGTCAGCCGAATGCCGGCAAAGCGGAAGCCGTACGTCAGGGCTTTCTGCATGCCTTGGGAAGTGTGGACGCCTCCTGTATCGGCTTCTGGGATGCAGACCTCGCTACTCCCCTCGATGCCATCCTTCCGATGCGGGAAATCCTGGAATTAAACCCCGGCGTGCAGATGGTCTTTGGCGCGCGCGTGCGCCTGCTGGGCCGCTTTATCCGCCGTAAAACAACGCGCCACTATCTTGGCCGCATGTTCGCCACCGTCGTCTCCGTATCGTTGCGCCTGCCCATCTACGACACGCAGTGCGGCGCAAAACTCTTTCGCGTCACGCCCGATTTGCGGGAAATCTTCGCCACCCCGTTTCACTCCAAGTGGATCTTCGACGTCGAAATCCTCGCGCGCTTCCTCCAGAAACACAGGCGCGATACCGAATACGCGGCCCATGCCGTCTATGAGTTTCCCCTGCAACGCTGGGAAGACGTAGCCGGCTCGCGGCTCACCTCATC
>CAXTGN010000096.1:0-5612 GCA_964243455.1 uncultured Acidobacteriaceae bacterium | reverse complement strand
GCCTATATCCGAAGGACCCTGCTGCGTTAGACACGCATGGTGCACAACGCCATTTTCGTCGAGCCGCGCATCAGCCCGCGAAGGCCGCTTCGGCCTGAAGTCTTGCGGCCCGTAGTGACGCAACCGGCTCGCCGGTCGGATAAAACTCCATCGCAATCCAGCGGTCATAATGCATCTTCGCCAGACTGCGATAAATGGTCGCGTAATCGATCTCGCCGGTGCCCGGCTCATGCCGTCCGGGAACGTCGGCCACGTGCACCAGCCCCACCCAGTCGATATTGACCTCCAGCTTTTCGATCAGGTTCCCGAAGGCGCGCTGCTCATGGTACAGGTCATACAACACCTTGAGGTTGGGCCGATTCAGCGCCCGCGCCAGGCTGAAGCCCTCGGTGACACTGCGGAGAAAGATGGTCGGGTTCTCCAGTGGATCGATCGGCTCAATGAGGATCTCCACCTGCGCCCCAGCGGCCAGATCCGCGGCCTTCGCAAGATTGTCCAGCGCCGTCTTCCGTTGCTCCGCAGGGGAGATGCCGCTTACCACCGCGCCTGACAGCAGGATCACCCGGTGGCATCCAAACGTATCCATCGCCTGAAGCTGGCTCTTGAACTCCGCCAGGAATGCCGTGGTCCCGTCCGGAACCGCAAAGCCGGTCTTCACCCCGCTAGCCGCGTCCACAGTGAGGTTCAGCGCTCGCAATCGCGCAACGATGCCCTTGGTTTCCTCCGGGCTCCACCTCTGAAACTCTCCCACGAGCTCAACACCCCCATACCCCGCTGCGGCAACGATCTCCAGGCAGCGGTCAAAGGGTGCCTTTCCCTCCAGCGTCCAAAGCATGCAGGAAAACTTCGGCATAGAGGTCGCGACGCTCATCTGTGCCCCCAGGGCGGAACGCCCTGCCGCCCCTAAGACACCTCCCACCAGCAGCTTCGAAGCGGTGCGGCGATTCATGGCGATCCTCCTTCTTCGTCCATTCCGCACCTGGACTCCCCGGCATGCGCACATCTTACGCATCTCGCTTGAAACAAGGTGCTCGTAAGCTGAAGGGCCGCTGAACTCCCTTTGGCTGGGCGCCCTCCGGCGCAGGCCAGTGGTGTTGACGTGAGCTTCGGGAATCGGGGCTAGGCGGCCAGCTCCCTGCTGGCGGGTAGCGACTGCGAAGCCAGGCCAGCGAATCTGGGGATCGCTGCCAATCGGTACATCACCAGCACGATACCGCAGATGACCGGAACAGAGGTGGAAAGACCGAACGCCAGCCCGTGCGTGTATCGACGCAGAGTGAAGCTGATCTGAAACCAGTTCAGCTCAAGCGAAGAGACGGCAAGCAGCGCAAGGTACATCCGCGGCACGCGCTCCTGAAGCGCCTCAGCCCAAAGCACCGCAAAGGTGAGCAGACATACAACGTACGCATGGCCCCAGGACACGGGCGACGCCAGCACGGACAGCAGCGGAAACAGCGATAGCACCACAATGCGGGTGTGGGGACTGCTGTTCGCTCGGTAGCGGGCCACCAAAGCAGCAGCGGCCAAAAGAAAGATCAGGCTGACCGCCTTGCCAACCACGCCCACCGTATGCGAAACCGGAAGAAAGGCCGAATCCGGTGCAAATCCCTTCCACGTCAGATAAACAAGTTGCATCGAGGAAACGATGGATCGGTTGGCCAGGCTTATATTTCCATTCGCCATGGACGGCACCACATGCTGAAAATAATCCTCAATGCATGCCGATCCATTTACCGCCCAAACACCGGCAAGCAGCGCAAGCATACTCACCACGTACGCCCGAAGCCAGCGCCACTCCTTCCACAGAATGAAGGGCACAATGGCCAGCAACGGGGTGAGCTTGATAGAGGTCGCCAGCGCAAGGGCGAAGGCTGAGACTGCCATCCATCCACGCACATAGCCATACACGCCCAGCGTCCAAAGCCCGAGCAGCACGATGGTGATCTGACCCCAGTGAAGGCAATCCAGCACAGGGTAGTACGTTGCGGTTCCAACCACCAGGGCAGCGATCCCGGCTATCCGCCACGGAATATTCAGCATACCCATGCAGAGGGCGCAGAAGCCCATCAGCACAAGCAGATTCACTGCGATCCAGAACTCGCCTGCGAGACGGGCCCGTAGGTAGCCTAGGGGTACGAGCACATCGGCCAGGACCGGCGGATACACGTACATACGCACCGGTGCAATGCCCAACTTCGCCGCTTCACGCGCAAAGATGCTTTGTGGATCCGCATACCGTACCTGGGGGTCCACCCCTGTATCCGCTCCGTTGTAGATCCAGAGACTATGGTGTTCGTGCACCAGCAACGCCGCCGTCTCGTACACCCTGAAGTCTTCCAGGGTCGGCCTTCTTAAGTGCACCACTGATTTGAAGGCGCACACCAGCAAAAGACAAAGCAGAACGACCTTTGACCATCTCATTTCCCGTCAGTATAGATGGCCGGTATCCAAAGATCCGTCTGGAAGCAGACCGACCCCGTGCCTCACTCTTCCTTCTTCTTGTTGCGCGCCTTCACCTTGAACCAGATCGGGCTGCCGATAAACTTAAACGTCTTGCGGATCTCGTTGGATAGAAAACGCTCGTAGCTGAAGTGCAGCTTCACATCCCGGTCCGTGAACAGCACAAATGTCGGCGGAGCCACCGCCGCCTGCGTCATGTAATAAATCCGCACGCGCTTGTTCATGGGCACCGACGCGCGACCGAAATCGACCTTGTCCAGAAAGCGGTTCATGTTCCCCGTGCTGATGCGCTTCCGGCGTTCGCGCGCGACCAGCTGCACCTTCTTGAAGATGTCCTCGACACCCTTACCCTCTGAAGCCGAGATAAATACCAGCGGTGCGTAATCAAGGTACTTCAGTGCATCGCGCACCTGCTGCTCAAACACCTTCTTGTCCGCCGGCGGTTTGCCATCAAAGGGTCGCGTGCCGTCCGGATTCAACTTGCTCCGCGGAGGCGCCACCAGATCCCACTTGTTCACCACGATGATCACGCTGCGCCCACTCTCATGCGCATAGCCGCCAATCGTCGCATCGGAGCCCGTCACGCCCTCCGCCGCGTCGATCATCAGCAGCGCCACATCCGCCGCCTCAAGATGCTTCCGACTCATGATGACCGAGAGCTTCTCCGCCATCTGCGTCGTCTTGCCCTTGCGCCGGATGCCCGCCGTATCGATAAAGCGGAAGTCATGCCCCTCACGCGTCACCACCTCATCCACCGCATCACGCGTCGTCCCCGCGATCGGCGAAACGATCGCACGGTCCGTGCCGGTCAGCGCATTCAGCAGCGTCGACTTGCCCACGTTCGGCCGGCCGATGATGGCAATCTTCGTCTCCCGCTGGATGTGCTCCCCATGCGTACGAAGCTTGCGCTCCTTGGCCTCAACCTCGCCGCCCTCAGCGCCTTCAGCGTCCTCACCTTCCGCAGCCTCGAATTCCTCCGAGTCAATCATCCCCGCTTTTCTTTTTGTCATTCCCCGAACGGGGAACCTGCTTTCTACACCCTCCCCCAGCTCCGGCTCAACCCCCGACCCACCCGTCGGCTCCTCAAAATCCTCTTCACCGATCGGCGGTGCATCCACGCCCGCCGGCTCATCCGCCGTAGCCGCCCCACCCTCCAGCAGGTCCTCATACATCGCGCGAGGCTCCAGCACCGCACGATCGCCCAGGAAGTCGCCCTCATCCTCGGCAAATTCCCCATCCTGCGTATCCAGTGTCTCCTCGGGCTCTTTCCCTTCAGCCGCCGGATGCCCCGCATCACTTTCTTTTCCTGCAGCACCGGCCTTTCTTTTTGTCATTCCCCGAACGGAGAAACCGTTTTCCTCCTCCGCCACCTGTGCCGGCAACACCTCCCACACCGCATCCAGCAAATCCCCAATGCCCGACCCATGCTCCGCCGACACCGGATACACATTGCGGAAACCCAGCGTCCGGAAGTTCTCGGCCCCCGCCTCAAGCTGTGCCGAGTCCACCTTGTTGACGGCCAGAAACAGCGGCTTGCCGCCCCGCATCAGCAGCCGCGAAAACTCCTGATCCGCCGCGGTAATCTCCGTGCGTCCATCGATCACCATGACGATCGCGTCCGCTTCCTCCAGCGCCACGCGCGCCTGCCGAAAAATCTCGCTTGGAATCAGGGCTTCATCATGAGGGATAACGCCGCCGGTATCCACCAGCCGCACCTCACGTCCACCCCACTCCACCTCGCCGTAGATACGGTCGCGCGTAATGCCCGGCTCATCGCCAACAATCGACCGCCGCGTCCCCGTAAGCCGGTTAAACAGCGTCGACTTACCCACGTTCGGCCGCCCACAGATCGCCACCAGAGGCTCGTGCGTCTTCGGCGCAGCCGCGCCCAGCTGATTGCTCGTAACCGCAGGACCCGCCTGGTCGCGCGCCGCCCGCGAGTCCGCCCGCTTGCTGCGCACAGGCGCGTCATCCAGATCGCCCACAATGATGCGGTGCTCAAACTCCGGGCTGCGCGACGAAGTCAGCTTGGCCTTGTCCGCCACGGCCTTCTTCGCCGCAATCTGCTTCCGCTGCTTCGGCGACACCGCCCCCGTCACGGCCCCACCCCGGCGCGCACCCTTCGCAGGGCCCTTGCCCATCTTGGGCCGGGTGCTCGCCTGCCGATGCTTCTTGCCCAGCCGCTTCTTCTCTCCGCGTTTCGGTGCCATTGCCAACCTCGTCTCTTCGATGGTCGCATGCTCGACGTGAGAAGATGTTGGCCGAAATGACTGATACGAAGGTCAGGCTCCTCATCACCATCTTCGGAGCACTCTGGGTAGGTGGTTGGGGGTGGCTTGCGTATCGTTATCCGCAGTCGTTCGCGAATTTCAATGCTCGTCTTGGATTAAGTCGTTCGCGACCCCCCCGATACGTCAAGTTCAAACGGTGGATGGGAATTGTGGAATTGACCCTAGCTGCGCTTACTGTTGTGAACGCAATTGTCCTCTCCATTTTGGGATCAAGTGGTAGAGCATGAGCTGACCAAGGCGAAGAAACGGCGACTATCATAGACACAGCCCGTCGTGTCGCCCCCCAGCCAACTCGTCGACCGCAAGAGCCCGCTCAACGAAGCGCGCGAAAACGCCCGGCTGCCCAGCCTCCACGACTTCTTTGCCCCTGGCGGCCTGCTCGCCGGCTCCTCGCTCAACTTCGAGCAGCGCCCCGGCCAGGTCGCCATGGCCAAAGCCATCGAACAGGCCTTCAAGGACCGCCGCCACCTCATCGTCGAGGCCGGCACCGGCACCGGCAAAACCCTCGCCTACCTGCTGCCTGCCCTGCGTCACGCCCGCGAGAACAATCAGCGTGTCATCGTTTCCACGGGCACCAAGAACCTGCAGGAGCAGCTCGCGCTCAAGGACATACCCTTTCTCGAATCCCTCCTCGGGCCGCTAAAGGTCTCGGTCATGAAGGGTCGCGCCAACTATCTCTGCAAGCAAAAGCTCTACGCCCTGCGCGACAACCCCATCCTCAACGGCCTCGACGACATCCAGCAGTTCCACGCGATCCTCAACTGGGAGCGCGGCACCGAAACCGGCGATCGCGCCGAGGTCGACGCCCTGCCCGAAAACTCCGCCCTCTGGCCCAAGCTCGACGCCCGCAGCGAGATCTGC
>CAXTGN010000095.1:0-12311 GCA_964243455.1 uncultured Acidobacteriaceae bacterium | reverse complement strand
TCCTCCGGCAACGTGATGCCCAGCGCCTCGCCGACGGTCATGTCGTCGTAACGGCTGAGCACCTCACGGTTCATCTCCTGCAGATACTCATCGCGATGCGGTCCGTTCGCGAACGTGCGCACGTACGCGCCGGTTTTCAGCTCCTCCGGCGTAAGGCCCGGAAGACCGGGCTGTTTGGAGATGAGCGGGATCACATCCATGCGGAAGCCATCGACGCCCTTGTCCAACCAGAACCGCATCAGCGCGTACACCTCTTTCCGCACCTGCGGGTTGTCCCAGTTCAGATCCGGCTGCTTGACCGCGAAGAGATGGAGATAAAACTGTTTCGTGGGAGTGTCGAACTGCCATGCGGAACCCGAGAAGAAGCTCGGGTAGTTGTTCGGCGGGTCGAAGCCGTCCGGTGCGGAAGCATCCGGCTTGCCATCGCGCCAGATATAGAAGTTCCGGTATGGGTTGGTTTTCGAAGACCGGGACTGGGCAAACCACTGGTGCTCGTCAGAGCTGTGGTTGACCACAAGGTCGACGATCAGGCGCATGTTGCGCTTTTTTACACCGGCCAGCAAACGGTCAAAGTCGGCCATGGTGCCGAATTCGGTCATTACCTTGCGGTAGTCACGTATGTCGTAGCCGTTATCCGCATTGGGCGAGTCATAGTGCGGGCTCAGCCAGATGACGTTAATGCCGAGCTGCTGCAGGTAGTCGAGCTTCTCCGTGATGCCGTTCAGGTCGCCGATGCCATCGCCGTTGGAATCCTTGAACGAGCGCGGATAGACCTGGTAGACGACAGCCTCTTTCCACCACTTAGGCTCGTAGCCGTTGATCAGCGCCGGTGACGCGAGGGCAGCACCACCCTGCGCAACGCTCGCGACGCACGTCAACCCGAGGATGCTGAGACACAGCACGACACTGCAGAAATCGCTTGGCTTCATGAAGCTCCCGTCCCCTAAGCAAGGAACGGCAAAGTGTAGCAAAACGCGTCCAACGGCTGCCTGGAGACGCTAATATGCGTCCCCACCACCGAAGTCATCGCCGTTCGCCAAGTTCTCGAAACGCGTGAAGTCGCTGAGATACGCCATGTGCACGGACCCTGTCGGCCCATTGCGCTGCTTGGCAATGATGATCTCCGCCTTGCCTTTGACGTCCTCATTTTCGCGGTCGTAATACTCTTCGCGGTGAATGAATGCGACCACGTCGGCGTCCTGTTCGATGGAACCCGATTCCCGCAGATCGGAGAGCAACGGCTTTTTGTCCCCGGTACGCTGTTCGGAGCCGCGGGAGAGCTGCGAGAGCGCGATCACCGGTACGCGCAGTTCCTTCGCCAGCGCCTTGAGGCCGCGGGAGATGGACGCGACCTCCTGGGTTCGGCTTTCGAAGCCGCCCTTCTTGCTTCCACTGCTGCTGCCCGTCATGAGTTGCAGATAGTCGATGATGACGAGGTCGAGCCCGCTCTCCTGCTGCATGAGGCGCCGGCACTTGGCGCGCATCTCGGCAAGCGTGATGCCCGGGGTGTCATCCACGAACATCTTCGAGTTCATGAGCCGATCAAGCGCTGCAATCAGCTTGCCCTTGTCCTCGCGTGGAATGAAGCCGGTCTGCAGCTTACGGCTGCCGACCATTGCCTCGGACGCCAGCATGCGGCGGAGGAGGCTTTCCTTTGACATTTCTAAAGAAAAAATGGCAACCACTTTCCCATCGCGTACGGCACAGTTCTGCCCAATATTGATCGCCCACGCCGTCTTTCCCATCGAGGGGCGCGCCGCGATAATGATGAGCTCGCTATCCTGCAGGCCCGAGGTCATCTTGTCGAATTCGATGTAGTGCGTCGCGAGCCCGGTGACCTCGCGGCCCTGCTCGTAGAGCGCATCGATGGAGCCGAAGGAACTGGCGACGATATCGGGGATGTTGGAAAAGCCGCGCTGAATGGCCGAATCCGCTACCTCGGCGAGCTTGACTTCGACATCGTTGAGTACCTGTGTGGCGTCTTCGCTCTGGTCCGAAGCCGCAGCCATGCCCTCATTGAAGATCCCGAGGAGCTGCCGCAGGAGGCTCTTATCCTTGACGATCCGGACATAGCTCTCGATGTTGGGATTGCGCGGAATCCCCTCCGTCAGGTAAGCAAGATAGGCAGCGCCCCCGATCGCATCCAGCTCCTTGCGCCGGCTGAGGGCGTCCATTACCGTAATCAGATCGACGGCATGACCCTGCGCCATGAGGTCCGTCATCACACGGTATATGCGCTGATGTGAGTCCAGGGCGAAGTCTTCGGGGCGCAGCTTCGCTGTAGCATCGGTGATCGCCACAGCATCCAGAAGCATCGCACCAAGCACAGTCACTTCCGTCTGAACCGAGGAAGGAAGCCCGTCTGTGGCCGGGAGCGGCATTGAAAGAACAGCCATGTGTGCCTAGGGTAAGCTGACCAGCCTGCATCCGCATCCACCGCCTGTGGGCGGCAAGTGGATATCCCGGAAAAAGGGTCCCCGAGAGACAACTTGAACCGGGAGCTACAGCACTCACACCGCTCATCCATCGAAGGAGCCCGCTGCCGCTCAACACGGCAGTCCTAAGACCTGTCGCCCGAAGACGGGAGCGGGCCCTCTTCCATCTTGAGAATCGGCCCACTACCAGATTGAGCAACAAATCGAGGCAGGTTCTCTACCGGTCATGCACCTGCTACTACGGTCAATGCCTGCCAGGGTTCCAGGTCAGAAGGCGACTCCAGACTGCGCATACGCCAGCAAGGGCCAGGTAGGCTGGGCGAGGCCGAAATGTTGCACAAGGTAAGGGGTACCCCCAACGTTCGGGGCTGCATACCACATGGCCCCGGAGCTATCGATGGCCATGCCGGCCAGGGAGGTGGGGTAGGTGCATGATGTCGCGCTTCCCAGGTAACAGGGGTAGAAGTACGTAGGAGTGCCGGCCAACGTTCCCCCTGTGGTCGTCACGTTGGTCTCCGCCCCTAGATAGCTATAGAGGCGCCCTGCCGTACCTGACCAAAATAGGTTGCCATTACCATCCAGGGCGGCCGCACTGGGAATGGAATCGGTTGTCATGCTGCCGGCATAGTCATTGACGGTTGTGGTAGCCGTCCAACATCTTTGATTTCCCTGCTGCGTGACGTTTGCGGTAGCAAGCTCTTTGTAGATGGGCAGGAACGTGTTGTAAACGTTGGCCGTGTTGTCGATGGCCAGAGCAAATCCGCCCTTTGTATCGAGGGTGACAGAACTCTCTGCATACCCTGTCTTGCAGGGATACGGTGCAAAGGTTAGAAAGGTGGTGTCACCGACAGCTTTGAAGGTCCCGTAGGAGTCGACCTGTGCTCGCAGCAGGGTGGCTCCGGTGAACGTTCCCGCCTGAGTGTAGCTTGTCTTACCAGTAGCATAGAAATAATCGTTGATGTTCTTATCCGTGGCGTCCCTGGTGATGAAGGCATCTCCAGCTGCATCAAAGGCAATGCCGGAAGCGTTGCCGTGGGGAACGGTGTACATTTGGTAGCTCTGTCCCACCTTGTTCGCGGCCGACGTGACGCTGGTGGTGAAGCCGAAGACATTGCCCGCATTGGAAGCAGTTGCGCTCGGGGAGTCGTCCGCTACCCAAACGTACCCGGACGGATCTATGGCAAGAGTGCCCGGATTTGTGAAATTCGTGGCAACCGCTGGCTTCGCGCCGGAGAATACCGGGGTTCCCGCAGCGCTGAGTTCTGCGACAGCTCCATTGCTCCCCTGGGAATACGCCACATAGATGTTGTCCTGAGCGTCGAGTGCCACATCGGCAGGCGCCGTGAAAGCGGTGTCCCCGATCGCGGCAGCCGGGTAGAAAATTGCCAGGCTGAATGCGGTCGGCGCTGCAGACATCATTGGGGTAAACGGTGAGTTGGCCGATTGCAAACCATATAAGGTCGTCACGTTAGAGGTTGGATTGGCCGCGATATTGAGTGCGACCTGCAAAGTGTTCGTGGGGGCTGTACCCGCTGCGGAGGTGGGCGAGTAGCCAAGCAGGGTTTTGCAGGGCGAACTCGGCGTCGAAACGGTGGAGGGACCGGAGTCCACGCACGATTGCAACACGTTTCCTAGCGTGTTCACCATCGCCTGTGGCGCGAGCGCCTTGCTGTTCGCCGGCAGCGCCGCCCGTGCTGCACCGGATGGAAACGAGCCATCGAACGTTACAAAATCAACGAGGTTGATTGCGTTCCCGAAGCCGTGCGCCAGGCCCGCTGCCGTGCAGGTCATGGCTCCATTCGCGACAGGGCAAGACCCGGTTGCCGTATTGTCCACGGGCGCGGCGATGTTCACCCTTTGCAGACTTGTGTTCGGGTCGGTGTCGATGGAGATAAAGTTCCCCAGCGTATACGCCGCTGCAACGGTACTCGTCTCGGAAAGAAACACATTCACGTTATTGAAATAGGCAGCCTGACTTGCCGAGGCCGGGCAGTGACCTATCACAGCAACCTGGATCACGTTGCTGTTCGCCTTTGACGGGATCGTTCCACCGCCCGTGGTGGTGAGGTACACGTAATTCCCCGCGGTGCAGGTCAACGTCTGCGTCCCAAAGTCAAAGTAGCCCGGCGCGCGGCCGCTGTTATCTCCGGCCTTGGCAGAGGTGGTGGAAGCAATGAAGCCCGTGTTCGTTGACGTTGAGCCGTAAAATGAAGGAGCATAGCTGCTTGTAGTGGTGTTCCAGGTCCCCACACTGGTTTGCCACAGCTCAATGTTCGCGCCCTGGATAGGGTAGACGCCGCCGTGAACCTTGCCGTGGATATGCGCTCCGGAGATCGACACCGATTCCGACACGCTGTCCCCGGCTCCTGTGACTGGACCGAGTCCGCAACCGGTGAGTATTGTTATCCCGGAACTCAGCACCAAGGCTGCACCTGATACAACCAACTTACGCAAACAAGCAATCGACATAGGTCCTCTAAAGTGAGCCAACCCTGATGAACTCAGGTAGATTTTGAAGAACTGCGGGTCTGGTTCCATGTCCGCTGGCGGCTGCTCTCGTTGCAGGCCAGACCCCTGTTCGCTCTCGCCAGGTTTTTCGTTTTAAAGCTCTAGAACGTTATCGGTCAGGGAGCGAGCAAAACAAATCCCACCCGTCTCCCTGGCCCGGTGCCGTTCTGGTGACCACTCGATGCAACCTTCGTGTATAGAACTGGCGTTTCCGGGTCTGTGATGGCGAGGTTGTTTCATTACTGAAGATCTCGCCTCGGATGCTCAGCGCTGTGCCAACGTCCGTCCTTTTACTGGATGGCCATGCCGCCACCCGCATACGCGAGGAGAGGATAGGTTGGGGCAGCCATGCCAAGTGTCTGAATCACGGCACCCGTCGTGCTGTCGCCCAGGTACCACATGGCCCCGGTGCTATCCACAGCCATACCGCGCAGATACGACGCGGCACTGCTGTAACACTGCCCATTGAGCGGATAGCACGGAAAGAACGACATCAGACTTCCTGAGGAGACAGACGACGAGCTGGACGGCTGCATCCAGAAGATCTGCCCTGAGCTTTCGAAGTCGGACCAAAAGAGATTGCCCGCACCGTCCATGGCCACTCCCATAGGGGAGGTGTAGGTTGAGTTCGTACTGGACTGATTCGCAAAGGAACCCGCGCCGTTTGCAGCCATCTGCCCATCGTTGTACCCCGTCTCGGTATCGAGTTCCTGGTCTAAGGGCACATAGGTGGTGTCGGCATGGCTCATTGCCAGGCCAAAGCCGTTGCCGGCGTTCAGTGTCACTGTGTGTAGCGCTGTGCTTGTGCCAGCCGTCGCGTAGGGGAAGAGAAAGACCTGAGCTGCACTTGACTGAAGCAGTTTGCCCAGGATGTCGCTGTTGCTCGTCACTCCCAGGACGTTCTGCCGATAATCCACGATGAGCCGCTTCGAACTTGCTCCAAGGACGGGTGCCACCAGGAACGGATCGGCTGCGTAGCTGTTTCCCGCATTGAATCGATACAGCGACTGGTTTGCTGAAGAGTCTCTTCCAACCCACACGTTGTTGGACATGTCGGTCGCCACCCCTGCCGCATAGCCGCTCGGAACCGTTAACGTCGTGCCAAGGGCCCCATACGTCCCACCTGAGCCGGGCGTCTTGATCCCGTACACATTCCCATTCGTTCCCGAATCGTTGGATAGCCATGCGTTACCGCTTGCATCGAGCGCGAGTGAACCCGGGTTGCCAATCGTCGTCTGGTGAGCGCCGGCAAAGATGCCCGTTCCGTCGGATCCAAGCTCATTGACGGCACCATACGTGTTCCCTGTGTTGCCTCCACTGTAGGCCACATACGCATTGTCATTGGCATCCAGCGCAATATCTACGGGGTAGGGCATGCCCGTGTCATTCGGCAGTCCCGTACCCAGATAGAAGATGGACACGGTGTAAGACATCAGCGTCGTGTTGTCTGAGCTAAGCGTGTCATACGCCATATCCGGCGTGAAAAATACGGCGCGCGGCTGCAGCCTGAAGAGAGCATCGACGTTATTGGTGGGGTAGCGAGCCATGTTCAGCGCGACTTGAAGTGTATTGGTAGGCGCGGTCGTCTGCCCTGGCGATGTCGCCCAATAGAACAGGTCACCGCATCTCGTGGTGCTTGCTCCCCCAGGGACATAACTTGAGTAGTCCGCCACGGTTCCACCGGCTGAATCGACACAGCTCTGCAGAATGTTTCCGATCGTGTTGATCATCGCCTGAGGTACCGTGCCTTGTTTGTTGTTCGGCAAAGTGGTCCGAGCTGCGCCTGTTGGAAACTGGCTGGCCCCATAGCTTACCTGGTCCACCAGGTTGTAGGCGTTCTGAAAAGCATGCGCCAGTCCGGCCTGCACACACGTCAACGGATTGCTTCCAGTGATACCCGAACCTGTGCAGCCCGGCGTGGCGCTGTTGTTGTTCGCGGGTGCGGTGATGTTCACGATCTGCTGTCCGGTGGACGCGTTGGTGCTGTCGATGGAAATGAAGTTACCCAGCGCATAGGCCGCAGCGACCGTGCTCAACTCGGAGATGTAGACGTTGACGTTGTCGATTTCCGTCTTGTTCGCCAGATCTGTCGAGCACCCACCGATGACCCCGACCTGAACGACGTTGTAGTTATTCGATGTCGCCGTTTGCCCACCCGAAACCGTGATGTAGGCATATTGCCCCCCGTCGCACGTCCAGCCAGTATCAGGGAAGGTGAAATACCCACTCGTGTCCGAGGTCGTTTGCAGAAGCTGCTTGGCGGTTCCGCTGTAGCTGTTGGTAGCCGTACTCCACGTGCCATTCGACTGTGTCTCCATCAGGCGAATGGTTGCGCCCTGGATGGGCCACGCGCCCCCGTGGACATTGCCCTTGATCTTGAAACCGGGAGTCGCAGACGGACCGGCAAGTAAACCGGCTCCGCAACCCGTCAGCAGGAGCATTCCGACCGCGCAGAAGGCTCCGCAAGCTTTGACAGCTGTAGCGCGCAGGCGAAGAAACATGAAGAACACCTCTCACGAACCGAAGCGATTGGCTCAGGCGCAGGTACGCGCACGCGCCGGGAATCCAGCGGCCGCGACACCTGTTTCCACCTTTGCTGTTCCCCTGAGCTATGTGGGGGAAACATCACTTCAGGCTCGATCCAGTTATCCTTCATCTCAACGCACGGAAGAATCCCACGGTGATATCCAAGGTCATCTCGTTACGGTTACTCGTCGCTGCAACCTTCAGGTCGGCCCTACATCGCAAGCAAGAAAGGCAGACCCGAAGGTCTGCCTTTCTTGCCGAACGAAGGGCGTGTGAGCGCCTGAAGTGTTACCGGCTATCTCGCTCCGCAAAAACTCCCTGAGCCGCTGCAAGTCCTGAACCGAACTTCACCCCAAGCTGGGGCACACTTTTCACGAGCACCTGTTCCAGAGCACCGACTAACGCGATCGTGTCCATATAGTCGAAAAAGCCAAGATGCGCGATGCGGAAGATCTTGCCTTGCATTTCACCCTGACCATTGGTGATGATAGCGCCGAAACGGCTCTTCAAGCCTTTGCAGATCACACCAGAATCCACGCCTTCTGGAGCATTCACCGCCGTCGCGGCCGCCCCTGCAGCCTGCGAGAACAACGTCAATCCCATTCTCAGCACGGCGGCACGTGTCATGGCAGCAATCAGCTCCGCATTGTCGACCAGTTTGCGACGTCCTTCGGCCAGGTCTCCTTCGGGCTTCTCCGGCGTGGCGGCCTGGGCAGCGATCCAGTCGAGCGATGCCCCAAGCGCCGCAATCAACGCCACTGCCGGCGTATAGGCACTCTCACCGTTCTTTGCGTTCTTGCGCTCCTTGCGCAGATCGAAGTAGTAGCGCGGGTTATACGTCGCCTCCATGCGGTCCCAGGCGCGCTCGCTCACCGCAAGATAGCTGAGCCCCGGCGGGATCATGACTGCCTTCTGCGATCCGCCAATCAGCACATCCACACCCCACGCGTCCATGTCGAGGTGTGTCGTACCCAGGCCAGTAATGGCGTCGACAATCAGCAGCGCCTCCGAGTGCTCGTATTTCAGCAACTGCCCGATGGCCTGAATGTCGTGCCGCGTGCCGGTGGAGGTTTCATTTGACTGCACAAACACGGCGCGCGTCTCCAGCCGAAGCGCGCTCTTGATCTCTTCGGTGGTGAACGTGTCTCCGTAAGGCTTCGAGACAACATCGACAGGGCAACCGAAAGCCTTGGCGAGTGATACCCACCGTTCGCCGAACTTGCCTGCAGAGAGCACCAGCACCCGGTCGCCGGGAGAGGTCAGGTTGGAGACTGCTGCCTCCATAGCGCCTGTTCCGGAGCTCGACAGAACCACAACGTCGTTTTGCGTGCCAACGAAAACCTTGAGCTGCTCCAGAACACGCTTAAACAGGGTTCGGAACTCGGGTGTCCGGTGGTGAATATCGGCCGCGGCCATGGCGAATTGCGCGGCTGGAAGCAGGGGGGTGGGGCCAGGCGTGAAGAGACGCGTCTTGCGGATCATATGCCTCTATTCTATTTGCTTTCGTTTTGTGATTCCCGAAGAGGATCTGCCGCTTGGCGCTTCACAGGGACAACAGCCGTGACCCTACACGCGGTACTCTGTCAGAGACAGGAGCCTCACCATGCCCACCATCGCGGAACGCCTGAACGCCGACATCATTGCCGCCATGAAGGGCCGCTCTGAGGCCAAACTGACGACTCTCCGCATGGTGAAATCCGCGCTGAAATCGAAAGAGATCGACAAGCGCGAACCGCTGACCGAGGCTGAGGAGCAGTCCATTCTCAAGACCATGGTGAAACAGCGCCGCGACTCCATCGAGCAGTTCACCAAAGGTGGCCGCCCCGAACTCGCCGAGAAGGAACGGACGGAGATCGGCTACATCGAAGAGTACCTGCCGCAACAGGCCAAAGAAGACGACATTCGTCCGATCATCATGGGTGCGATCGAACATATAGCGGCCGGAAACGGAGGGCAGCGGCCCAGCCCCAAGGATATGGGCCCCACCATGCGCGTGGTACAGCAGCGCATTCTTGCGAGCGGCCTTTTTGTAGATTCAAAGACTGTCAGCGAGATGGTCAAACGGGAGCTTGCCGGCGGACGGCCGCTCTCTGAAGAGGAAGCGAACGCGAATGGCGGGTACGGCGGCTAACGCGTCCTTGCTACGCCTTGCTGCGTCCCCGAGCACCGAGCCGCTCAATCCGGACAGAGCCACGCTATACAGATATGCTGAAGGTGTGCGAAGCGGCGGGCCCAATCTCCATCGGCAGGGCAGCTTTCGATCCTACGTTCTCTGTTGCACCTGCGCGCTTTTCTCACTTTGCAGGGCCCGAGCCACAGGGCAGGCGTTGCCGACGGCGCCGTTACCCCAATCCCCCGCCGCGGCAATAGCACAGGACACATGCCGCCTTACCGGAAGGGTGCTCAGCAATGGCGCCATGGTCTCAGGTGCGCAGGTTCGGCTTTCGTCGCAGAACGGGGTCCGGCAAACAAGCTCAGACGATAGTGGTCGATTCAGCTTTGTCGGGCTGCAACCAGCCACCTACGCGCTGACCGTTACGCTCCCGGGGTTCACGACGGCTATGCAGGAAGTCGAACTTCAGGGAGGTCAAACGTTGGACCTGCCTCCAATCGAGATCGCCCTTTCGACTGTCAGCATCAGCGTTGATGCCCTGACGCCCGAGCAAGTCGCGCTGGAGCAGTTGCACACCGAAGAGCACCAGCGTCTTGTGGGCGTCCTGCCCAATTTCTTCGTCAGCTATGACTGGACGGCCCCGCCGCTGACCGTGGGTCAAAAATTCAATCTCTCGACCCGGAATGCGCTCGATCCCGGCAATCTTGCCCTGGTAGGCACCGTTGCCGGTGTACAGCAGGCATCGAATGCCTTTCCAGGTTACGGGCAAGGAGCGGCAGGCTATGGGCGTCGCTACGGAGCCGATCTCGGCAACCTGGTGATAGGCACCTATATGGGCGGCGCGGTCCTGCCCTCTCTGTTTCATCAGGATCCTCGCTATTTCTACAAGGGAACGGGCACCAAGCGGTCACGTGTCGTTTACGCTCTCTCCCGTGCCGTCATCACGCGCGGTGACAACGGCCATGACCAGCCGAACTTTGCAGGAGTTCTCGGCGATTTGTCCGCCGGTGCCCTTTCCAACCTGTACTATCCCGCCTCCGATCGCCAAGGGGCCACGCTTTTTCTGGAAAACAGCATCCTCGCGATCGCCGGGGACGCCATGAATGATCTGGTCCAGGAGTTCTTCTTCAACCACTTCACATCGGATACCAGAAAAAAGAAGAACAAGCAGCAGCCCTGACGCGCAGTAGCCGTTTGCGGCCTGTCATGCTGTCCGTTCGTGTGGTTTTTAGGTCTGCTCGGGATGCGCTCGTCTCGACGAGCAAAGGGTCGCTGCCTTGGCCAGCGCGCTCTCTGCTTCGGCGGCGTCCGGTTGTTCGCTCGCGTCCCCCCATCCTGTTTCGTCGCCCTGGGCGCCCCACTGCACCACCGTTCCATCTGCCCTGGGAACAAGGTTGAGATCACCCCAAATTAGGCTGTAGGGCAGGTGCTGCGGCGGCAACCAGGCAATCTGGCCACGTATCGGAATCAGGGACTCATCCCCGAACAAAGCGCGGGCACCGTATCCCGTGCACTGAACGATGACGGGCTGTCTCAGCGTCAGCAACTCGGCAGCCACTTGGAAATCGGCTCTCCGTATCTCGCCTCCACGCTCGCGAAACTCGGTCTCCAGATGTCTGGAGTACGCCGCGATGTTGAAACGATAGGCCGCAGTGCGACGGCAGTAGCTGGGAAAAAAGGGGTGCTCGCCGGGACGGTAATCCACGACTGGGGGGTAGAGGTCCGCAACCCGATGTTCCAGCCGCGCAAACCCGATCGGGTCCTCCTGGACCTTTCTGGCCCAGGCCTCGTCAGGCGGCAGATCGGAGAGCACGTAGCGGTCGTGCACCTCGACCGGCTTGGCGGGCAGATCGAGAAGTCCCTGGTAAGCCTCGAAGGAAAACCGGGCCATGCTCTCCCAGTCCTTCGCAAAGGATTCATCGACACGGTCGCGCAGGGCTACCCTGGCGTCCGGCGTCCACGTGCCCGTTGCGCGGGCCGATCGCGTTGCTGAAGGCAGGTCACGAGCATAGATGGTCACGCGAGCGCCCGCTCGCTGCAGCGCAATCGCTGAGGTTAACCCCAAGGCTCCGCAGCCAATCACCGCCATCTCGCGAGCTCCGCCGGCCAGCGCCATAGGCACGACCCGCGCCGCAGAGCCCCAGCTCAGCGACCATCCAGAGCCGCCGTGCCCATAGTTGTGCACCAGAAGCTTGTCCCCGAGCCGCTCGGCCTCAATGCGCGGGCCTTCACCACGGAAGGGCCGGGTGCACACCGTGATCTTCACCAGCTGCGACCGATCGACGCAGATCCGCTCGACCGAGGGGAAACCAGCACCGATTTCCTGACCTGATGGCGTAAACGCTGCGATATACCGCTCCTCTCCGCCTTATCGCAAGACGGGCCTCAGCCCAGCTTTGGGTGCTGGAGCTGAAACCCGGTCTTGGCCTGATACGCATGCGCCAGGGCACAGGCCCTGGCCTCCCCATACAGCGGCGATAGAAAGGTCAGGGACACCGGCGTGCCCGGTCCCCCGCTGTTGGCGTAGTTGTTCAAGTCGGCCGTAGGTGGGGGTGGCGCGTCCGTTCCGCGGAAGCCGTTAGGTACGATCACGGCCGGCTGCCCGCAAAGATTCGTCGCCGTCAACTGCGGCCCACCGCTGGGCGTCACAACCACATCGAACTCCCGGAAGAAGGCGGCAACCTGCTCCATCGCCACTCGTCGCGCACGCGATGCGTTGATGTAGTCCA
>CAXTGN010000094.1:8174-12320 GCA_964243455.1 uncultured Acidobacteriaceae bacterium | reverse complement strand
GATGCCCAACGAACAACCCAACAAAATGTGGTCAGGCCGCTTCCGCGAGCCCCTCAACCGCACCTTCGAGCAATGGCAGCGCAGCTTCCCCTTCGACTGGCGCCTCCTTCCCCACGAGGTCGCCGCCAGCAAGGCCCACGCCCGCACCATCGCCGCCGCCGGCATCCTCACGCCCGATGAACTCGAGCAAACCCTCGAAGGTCTCACCCGAGTAGCCGATAGAGCCCTCAACTGGGCGCACCGCATCAGCGCCACCAGCGGCCAAATCGATTACGAGACCAGCAACGAGCAGGTAGGTGCGGCAATGGTGGCATCAGCCCCCCAAGCCGAAGACATCCACCACTTCGTCGAGCTCGAACTCACCAAGGAGATCGGCACCCTCGCCCTCAAGCTCCACACCGGCCGCAGCCGCAACGAGCAGATCGCCACCGACATGCGCCTTTTCGTCCGAGACGCCTGCGACATCACAAGAAACGGGCTGCTCGACTGGCTCAACGCCCTCCTCACCCTCGCCGAGCAGCATACCAATCCAGAAGCAACCATCATGCCCGGCTACACCCACCTCCAGCGCGCCGAACCCGTCCTCCTCGCCCACTGGCTGCTCGCCTACGTCGCCATGCTCGAGCGCGACCTCAGCCGCTTCCACGCTGCCAAAGAACGCCTAAACTTCTGCCCGTTAGGCTCAGGAGCCATCGCCGGCGCCACACTCACCCTCGACCGCACCATCGCCAGCGAAGCCCTCCACTTCACCGCCCCCACCACTAACAGCATGGACGCGACCTCAGACCGCGACTTCATGCTCGACTTCGCGCAAGCCGCCAGCACCCTGGGCCTTCACATCAGCCGCTTCGCCGAAGAACTCACCCTCTACGCCACCGCCGAATTCAACTTCGTCGACCTCCCAGAGGCCTTCTCCACCGGCTCGAGCGCGATGCCGCAAAAGAAGAACCCCGACCTCACCGAACTCGCCCGCGGCAAAGCCGCCCGCCTCCTCGGTGCCTCAAGCGCCCTGAGCACCCTGATCAAAGGCCTTCCCCTCGCCTACAACAAAGACCTCCAGGAGGGCCAGGAGCAGATCTTCGACATCGCGGACACCCTTGCCGGCCTCCTCAGCGTCCTCCCCAACTTCACCCGCGCCCTCAAATTCCGCACCGTCGATCTCGCGCACGCCGCAGAACACGGCTACCTCAACGCCATGGCCGCCGCCACCTATCTCTCGAACAAAGGCCTTCCCTTTCGCAAAGCCCACGAGATCATTGGCAACGCCGTCCGCCTCGGTCTGGACAAGAAGGTCGAACTGAACGCCTTGCCGCTCGTCGAACTGCAACAGCTCTCGCCGCTGTTCACGGACGACTTCTATAACGCCATCTCTCTGCCCAGCACACTCGACTGCCACGACGTCCTTGGCGGCACGGCACGCTCGCGCGTTCAGCAGGCACTTGCGGAGGCACGCAACCGTCTAGCCGCGCTCGTATCCAATACAGAGGAGGTGCCTGCCGGTGTTTGAGACACTACCGGAGCTCATCGAACACAGCGGCGCCAGCACCGACGCGAAGCCGCCAGCGGAACGTGCCCAGGTGCACGTCCACAAGGCCCGCCTCCAGGACGCCCGAGACATCTTCGACCTCGTCAACTCCCTCTCTGGCGACGGCACCTTGCTGCGCCGCAGCTATGCCGAGGTCTGCGAGAACATCCGCGACTTCACCGTAGCCGAGATCCCCAACACAGACGATCCTGGCGGTTCCTGGGCTGTGGCGCGCTGCATCTGTACGGACCGCATCTTGCCGAGGTCCGCTCCATTGTTCTTCACCCCTGGGCCCGCGGCCAGGGTGCCGGCGCCGCCCTTCTCCGCGCCTTGCTCGCCGAATCCGAAGAGCACGGCGTCGCCACCACCTGCCTCTTCACTCGGCTGCCTGACTTCTTCGGGCACTTCGGCTTCCGCGTCGCCGAACGCAACGCCATGCCCGACAAGATCTATAAGGATTGCCAGGCCTGTCCGCGCCTCTACGCCTGCGATGAGGTCGCCATGGTGAAGGGCCCGCTGCCCGACATGGCCGTCCTGGGCCCAATCCAGGTCAAACAACCCAAGCTCGTCCAGGTCCAGCTAACATCCACCGGCACCGGCGGTTCACTGTGACGAAGGCTTCTGGTCATTGCAGCGCGTGCTGAGTCGGCTCCACACTCGCTGAATGCAGGATGTATACACTGCCGAGCACACAGGAGCTCAACTGCTGCCTCTCAGAGTGACCTAGATCTTCCCTCTCAGCTTCCGAAGCAGTCCCATACCTGCAGGGTCGTAGTGACTCCGTAGATGTCGAATCAAGCTCTCTTCATCCTGTCGCTGAGCGAGAGTTTCAGATCGGGAAGAGCTCCGGAGCTCCTCATTCGTTCGTTCACAAAAAGCTTTAGGAGGCGGTACCGGCGATGACTCCGTTTCCAACGTCTCGCGTTGGCTGTTTCTCTTGCGGGTGGGATTGCTAGGCGCTGATCCGAGATTTTGAGACTCCATGGCAGCCTCCGATACCATTCTTCTCAATCTGAGATAAAAAGTCCGTAAGGAGGACCGGGCCAGCGCACGTCGCCTGATCATCAACCGGGCTCACACCGCAGTGACGCGCTGCATCACCGGGGGCACATGTTTCTCATGGCAGCAAATCCTGGCCTTCGGCACTGCCATGGCAGCCTACTTGCGCTCCAAGTTGCCTGGCGATATCGGGAGGTCAAACCCGTTCGCCCGGAACGCTGTCTTGGCCTGCTCCTTTTGCAACCACTCGACAAAGCGCAAACCATCGCTTGGGTTCGGGCCTCCCTGCAGCGCAGCCGCGTAGAAGATTAGCGGCTCCAGACCGAAGATCTGCCCTCCAACGGAAAGTGTCAGTTCCGGATGCTTCTCCCCCACACCTGGATCGCTCAAGTTCACATCTGCGGGAAGCGCAACAAAGGGCAGCTTGCCGCCTCCGGTCGCGATCTTGTAACCACCCACAACATCGACACTTCCGTCCTCAAGTCCAACTCGCGCATTCACACCAGGTCGCACCTGCGCCGGGTTCAGCGGTGTCCCTAAGACCTTCTGCACCAGGTCGGGAACGTTATACTTCCTCGCTGCCAGCATCATTGTGAACAGAATGCAACGTCCACTCGGATCATCCTTCGGGTTCGACCGCGCGAACCGCAGCCCGGGCTCCTGCAACACCTCCCACCAATTTCGCCGACCCTCCGCCGCCGCACGGAACTCAGTCGCAAAGCGGCTCTTCGGGCTGTACAACAGCACCATCTCCGTACGAGCAATCGGGTAAGCCCTTCCCGCCTTCCCAGACTGCAGGACCGTTTGCATCGGCGTCGCCGTGATGGGAATGAACACATCCGCCCGCATACTGCCATCCACAAGGGCGCGCGCGACCGCATCCGCACCCCCGGATTGGCTCCGCAGTTCGACATGCAGCGCTCCTGCAGCCCCGGCCTTCAGAGGTCCATCCAGCATGGCGCCAATCGAACCAGCGGAAGCAACCCGGAGTTCCTTCAACTCCTGCGCAAGCAGTCGCGCTGAGCTACCCAGCGCCAAACCACCCAGCGTCACGGCGCTCCTTCTTACCAACTCACGTCGATTTACCTGCCCTGTGTATACCGCCAAGCTGCCCTCCAGCGATGTTCGCTCGTCCCCTTCTTGGGATGCACGAAAGCATACGGATACATTCGTAGGAATCAGCCACAAACTGAACGCGAGAGCCTCGCCGAGGTGGCGATTCTCACCTTTATCGCTGCAAGTTACCATCAGGCAGCCCAGCCAATACTCACCTTCAGCTATGTCTCACCAGGCAAACAGGACCCCGTCCCGCTCCGCCATGCGAATATCCCTCCGGAACAAAGCACTCAGCCTTCCCGCCGTAAGCAGTTCCTCCCGAGCCCCATCGGCCACAATGTGCCCGTCCCGCATCATCACCACGCGCCGCATCTCCGGCAACACATCGCTCACGTGGTGCGTGATCATCAAAATCGCCGTTCCCGCCTGAGCCAGCCCATGCATCGTCTCCCGCAGATCGTGTTGGGCAGCGAGATCCAGAGCATTCGACGGCTCATCCAGCAACAACATCCGTGGCCCTTCACCAACGCCCGCCAACGCCCGCCCAATCATCACCCGCCGCTGCT
>CAXTGN010000094.1:0-8164 GCA_964243455.1 uncultured Acidobacteriaceae bacterium | reverse complement strand
CCCACCAAAACATCCCGCAAAGCCTCAGCCCCAACCAGCTCCACAATCTCCGCAGCCCGTTCCCGCATCGAGTCCGTCACATGCAGATTCGGCCAAAGCTTCGAGGCCGAAAAGAACCCCGTCAGCACCGCCTCAAAGCCCCTAATCCCCCGCGTAGCCTCGCTCGGTAACTCCGCCGAAACCACTCCCATCTTTCGTCGCAACTCCGTTACATCCCACCGGGCCCGCCCAAACAGGCTCACTCGCGTCTCGGCATTTGGCACCGGATACAGCTCACACGTCAGGGTCTTCAATAATGTCGACTTGCCGCACCCATTCGGTCCCAGGATGACCAGGTGCTCCCCCCCGGCTACATGGAGGTTCACGTCCTCAAGAACCATCCGTTCCCCACGTGCAACGTTCACATGCTCCAGCGCAATCACCTGCACATCAGTCACTTGTTCCCGCTTTCCAGCTATGGATCTCTTTGTCACCCCGAAAGCCTCTTCCACCTCGCAGGGAACTTTCAGAACCGTTCTTGTCGTACACGCCAGAACACCCCAAGAATGCGCCGCCCCGCCAGAAACGACGCCCTTAGGTCTCCTGATACCTTCGAGACTCCTCCAATGCGGCGCCTATAGTTCACAGGTACCTCCTGGATCCGGAGCTTCATCTTCACAGCTTTGATCTGCATTTCGAGATTCCATCCATAGGTCATCTCCCGCATCTCCATGCGCCCGAGTGCCTCGCGCCGGATTACCCGGAACGGCCCCATATCTGTGTACCGGAACCCATACAGAAGCTTCACCAGCCGCCCAATCAGGTGCGCTGCAAACACCTGGCTGCCCAGCATCGAGCCAGGCTCTCGCCGCCCACGAATCCGCGAGCCGATGACGAAGTCCGCCTGTCCCTGCAAGACGGACTCCAGTAACGCCGGCATCTCGCTTACGTCGTCAGAGCCGTCTCCATCCATCATGACGATCGTCGTGGTCGTACGTAGCGCCGCTGCAGTCCCAGCCGCCATCGCTGCACCGTATCCACGGGGCGAGGTCACCACGCGCGCCCCGGCCTGCGCAGCAACGGCCGCTGTTCCGTCAGTGCTGCCGTTGTCTACGACGATGCACTCGTCGATGCGGTCCCACGGCATCGACCGCACAACAAACCCAATCGACTCCGCCTCATTCAAAGCCGGAATCACCACGGAAACACCTGAAGGCATACCGATCAGTCTACCGGGAACGCAGTGTCGTTTCGAACAGGGCACAGCTCGTCGCCGGAGAGGTCACGCCCGTCCTCTCACCGCATCTCCTCGGTCCGCGGATAGCGGGCCGTGACCACGGTAGAGATCCCGCCACGTGGCCGAAAGTCGCCCTTCACCTCCGCCCAGATCGGATCCGTTGCCTTCACCAGATCATTCAATACCTGGTTCGCGATGTTCTCTTGAAAGATCCCCAAGTTCCGATAGCAGAACAGATATTCCTTCAGCGACTTAAGCTCTAAGCAGAGCTCCCGAGGCATGTACCGGATCGTCAACACGCCAAAGTCCGGCAAGCCGGTCTTCGGGCACACGCTCGTAAACTCGGGATCGTCGATCAGGATCTCGTATGCCGCAAACTGGTTTCGCCACGTCTCGATTTCCGGAAACTGGAAGTCCAGACCAGCCTTCGCGTGATCGTCCGTGTACCCGGTCGTATAAGCCTTCTCTTCTTGCACCATGAATCTGTCTCCCCTCAGCCAACCTCCAGGCCGGCACTCACTTCCGCACGAGAAGAAGCCCGGCGTGAAGCCGGGCTTCTTCGAATACACAAACTTCGCTCAGTTCCGGCGTCCCAGCGTAGGCTGGTCGCTCCCGGAATTCGGAGTCGTTGAATTTGGATTGTTGTTGGTGCCAGCCGTCCGCCGCAGCGTCGGCTTGTTGCCACCCTTTTTGTCGTTGACGCCGCGCTTGTTCTGAATGCGGGCCAGCCTGGCTTTAAACACATCGAACTCTGACGTGGTCACCATGTACTCAGGACGCGCCGGCAGAATGGTCGCGATCTCATTCTCTACATTGTCAATGCGATCCGGCGTCGCCGGGTGATCGCTGAACGCCCTCGAGATCGCGCCTGGCTT
The DNA here is from genome assembly GCA_964243455.1 of uncultured Acidobacteriaceae bacterium. GTDB lineage: Bacteria > Acidobacteriota > Terriglobia > Terriglobales > Acidobacteriaceae > Granulicella. Next base: position 6,073 of record CAXTGN010000094.1, on the reverse strand, counting down.
GTGCTTTTGCAGGGCATCAAGCTTCTCAAAGATACTCACCATGCCTTGCGGGTCGTAACCTGCCTTGTACATGTACTGCACGCCCAGGAAGTCCGCTTCCGCCTCAAACTGACGCGAGAACTGCAGGAACGTCAGAGGCACCGCGAGCTGCGAGGCTTCATAGATGCCATACCCCGTCCACGTCCCCTGGGTAAAGATCATCAGCGGAATGGAGCCAAGCTGCATGTAGTTCAGCCGGGTCATCTCTCGCGCTGCATGGTGAGCAGCCACATGCGAAATCTCATGCGCCATCACGCCGGCCAGCTCATCCTCGGAGTCACAGGCGAGAATCAACCCGGAGTTCACATAGAAAAATCCACCCGGCAGCGCCATGGCGTTGATCTCATCCGTGTCCAGCACCTTGATCGTGAACGGCACCTTCGCGTCGGAGTTTCGCACGATATTCTGACCGACCCGGTTCACATACTCCACAATGACGGGATCCGTCACGAGGTGGGAAGACTTCTCAATCTCCATCGAGTACTGCTTGCCGTTCGAAATCTCCCAGTTCGTCGAGAACCAGTTGCCCATGCCACGGCCGCCGATATTCCGCGTACCCACGGCATTTACATCATCCTCGCTGCCCTTCTTGATCTTTGGGTCCAACGCCTCACCCGGGGACGGGATCGCGTCCGCCTTTGCGGCAGGGGCGCCATCGGGAGTCGGCAAGGGCTTGCGCTCGTCCTTCCCATCAGGGGTACCCGGCTGTGGCTTGGATCCACCGTCCTGAGTGTCTGGCTTCGTGGCCGTAGGCGCCGAGGACGCTGGCGCATTCTGGCCGCCAACCGGATCGCTGGAAGGCACTGGCTGCTGAGCAACAAGCAAACCTGTGGGAACCAGCATTGTTGCTGCAAGGAGCAGATTTCGCATGGGGAGACCTCCGGCGAGTCGGGCTCCTGCCGTCGGGCGCGGCTCTCCGTACCATCTTAGACGGAATCGGAAACCTTTGGTTGCAGTTTGTTCGCCGGCTCTTCCCCTTGCCGGGCTTTCTTTACCAGTTGTTGTACGTGCTGCCGTCCGAAGCCAGTCCTTGCGCGCCCGAGTGGACGTCGCTGATCCCGCCCTGCGTTTCGGTGATGCTGGTCAACGTGTCACTCTGACTCGTGTTCCAGGTATCGGCGTGACTGGTGACCGGATCCACCGGAATTGACTTCAGATAACCCGCCTGCACCAGATCGTCCAGCGTCTGCGGGGCCTGCTCCTTGTCGATGGTGTAACTATCGATCGCTGAGCGCATCGTGTGCAGATCTTCGCGCAGCACCGCCTCCCGTGCCTTCCGCACAGAGTTGAGGTAGCTGGGGATGGCGATCGAGGCAAGCAGGCCGATCACCGTCATCACAATGATCAGCTCGATCAGGGTAAAGCCATCCGCACTGCCCTTTGGCAGCGGGTGTTCCTCCCTTTTCTTTCCCGATGCGTCCATTGTCTCGTCCTCGCCCGTTACCAGGTGCTGTACTTCGTTCCATCCAACGCTGTATCTGTGCTCTTCGAGTGCACGTCGAACACGTTCTGGCCACCAAAGCTGTCGGAATCCGGCTCATCCTGATTCGAACGAAGCCCCCAGTCATTGGACTTGGTCATGGGGTCCTGGGGAATCGTACGGAGAAAGCGCATGTGTTTGTCCTGTATATCGACCCCGTTCACCAATGTTTCGAGATCCGGCGGGTAGCCATTGGAGTCCGGCTTGACCTGGATGCCACCCAGGTCGGCCGCATCCTTGTACGCGTCAATGCCCTTCCGCATCTCCCAAAGATCGGCGCGTAGCTCCTTCTCCTTGCGACGCTTCACCTCAAAGCGCGCGATCGGCACCGCAGCCATTGCCAGAATGCTCAGAATCGTTACGACGACGATTAACTCGATCAGTGTGAGACCGGCATCCGCACGCCACGTATGCTTCTTCGGGACGCTTTGTCCCTCCTGGCACCAACGTCCGACCTGCTTCACCCTGAACATCCCTGCTCCTACTTCACATGCACGACACCCTGCGTACCAACCGCCGGCAGTGTTGTCCCCTTACTGTCCTTTGCGCCAATTTTGATGAGGGAAATCGGTGAGTCGCCGGCCGCATTTGCCTTGAAGGTCAGGGTGCACACCACGCCACCCCCGTTCACGCCGGCCGCTTGGGGTGGCCGTGAAGCCGAAATCGTCACCGTGCCGTTGCCCTCATCGCGATGCACCAGCGCCACCGCCTGGCCGTCGCGACCCAGCAAGTCGCCGGAATCCACGTTCACCAGGGTCAGGACGCGGGGATCGAATCGCATCTGCATGGGCACTTCGAAGAGATCGTGAGCGTTCGCAGCAACCACAGACACCTGGAAAGTCGAACCGACAGCGGGTGTGGAGGACGAGGGAGACACGTTCAGGTTGACCGGCGTCTGGTTCGCTGCTGCGGGGATGTTCACTACCGGGGCGGCGACCGGCGTGGCCAGCGGCGCCACGGGTGGCTTATCCGCATTCGCGATAACGCCCATCATCGAGTTCGCTGCGTTGGCGGCGGACGTAGAAGGACTGACCGGATGCTCAACGGCACCGCTCATGGCGGGCTGGGCTGTTCCCGACGCACGCCGGATCAGCTCGACCGAGCTACTGGTGCCCGTGTAGATCGGCCGCGTGTTGTCGGCGGTCACCAGTGACTCGCGCACGATATGCGGGATGATCAGGAACACAATCTCGTCTGTCTGCTGCTCCTTGGACTGGCTGGAGAAGAAGTATTTCAGCAACGGGATCTCGCCCAGACCCGGGGTGCCGCTCACCGAGCGGGTGTCCTGCTTCTGTAACAGGCCCGCAAGAATGGAAGGCTCGCCGTCCTTGAGTTGAATGGTCTGCTCCGCCACGCGCTGCGAGATGATGGGCTCTGTAACCCCGGAGATCGTCACGTTGCCATTGGTGCTGGAAATCTCGACCTTCATCTTCAGCGATACTTCGCGATCGAAATGCACCGTCGGCGTCATGTCGATGTTCACACCCACATCGATATAGGTGAACTGCGTTTGCACGCCAAGAGAGGCGGTCGTGGATAAGGTGGAGCTGTAGGATCCCGTCGCGACCGGAATTTTGGAGCCGATCTTCAGCTGGGCACGCTGACCATCCGAAGCGCGGATGCGCGGGTTCTGCAGGACGCGCGTGTCGTTGTCCGTCAACAGTGCGTTCACCGTGCCGCCAGTCACCGTCACAGCGAAATTGGTCGCGTTCAGGTTACCCAGGGTGTTCAGGGTCAGATTCGTGCTTGTTGTGTTGGTCGAACTCGTCCCCGTGGTGGTCGTCGTCGTACCGGAGCTCGTCGCGGTCGAGGTCGCGTTGGACGTTTGAGGGGTCAGGCCGAAGCTTTGCGGCAGCGTGATACCCAGGTTGCGCAGCTTGTCGCGGCTCACCTCCAGCACCGCCAGGTCAACGATCACCTCGGACCGGGTGCGATCCAGATCATTGATCAGCTTCTCCGCAAGCACGAGCTGGTCCGGTGTTGCCCGGACGACGATGGCGTTCTGGCTATTCACCAGGTAGATCTTTACGGTCGGGTCCAGCAGGTTCCGGAGCGCCACCATGATTTCGTTGGCGTCGTTCTGCTGCGAAACATTGGTCAGGTAAAACGTCTGCACGGCCAGATCGTCCAGATCGGTCCGCTTATTGCGCGTGTTCTGCGCCACAAAGATCGTGTTCGGTGTGACCGGCTTCCAGAAGGTCCCGCTCAACGTCTCGACAATGCGTAAGGAGTCAAATAGCGGGACGCTGGTCAGGTCGACTTGGATTCGCTTAGAGGTGTACTCCGGATCAAAGATGACATTGATGCCGGCCAGCTTACCCAGCGCCTGGTAAATATCCTTCGTATCTCCAATTGAGTGGAGCGTAATCGGGTCATTGGACACCGGCTGTAGCTGCACCGGGGCAGCCAGAGACGAGATCTCTTCCTTCATGTCACGCTGCTGCGGGATTTGCGTGTCCACACCAGGGATCAGCGTCTGGCCCGGTTTTACGCTGTTTTCAATGGCTCCTGCTGTGCCCGGGGTCATCGGCGTCGCAGGGGGACGCTCCGTGATCTGCATCTCCTGCGCCGCAGCTTCATTTCCAGGATCAATTTGGAGCGCTCGCGCGAACTCGTTGATCGCTCCCGTCGCGTCGCCGGACTGGCGCAGCACCCGCCCCCGGTCCACATGGAGATTCGCAGCCGTGTAGCGAACCCGTTCATAGCGCTCCCGGTAGCGCAGGTCTTTAGGAGCCTTCAGGTGCGCCTGACGGTACGCCTCATAGGCAGCATCGTAGTCTTCACGCGCTTCGGCCTGCAGCCCGCGCTTGTTCCATGTGCTCGGGGACTGCGCATGGGCAGCACTTTGTGCGATGCCGAGAACCAGAATGAGAGCAAAAACGGCTCGTATGCCCTTGATCCATCCCAGACCGAAACCGTAACCGATCGTTCTGCCCTGCGTCATTGCCTCGACCCGCTCCCGTTGCCTCCGGACGTTCCGCAGACCCGCCGTCTGCAGGCTCGTCATGTCGCGCTCTCTGCGCCGCACAAGGGGCTCCTGCTGTGCGGGATTCAGCGACAGGTCGGGATAGGGAAATATTACCATTCGCACCATCAGTCCTTACGTTTGTTTCCGGTCGCTCACACGGACGCGGGCCCTAGTCCAAAGCGAAGGCGATGGCGGCAGGGTGACTCTCCTGTCTTGGACGAGCGGAAATGCCCGTCGTTTCCTTCCCCTCTACAACTTCCGGTGCAGCCGGACAGGCTCTGCTAGCATCCATTACCGGAACCCTGTCACGGAGCCTGCCCGTTGCTCATCCTCCCCGCAGGCGAAGCAAAAAATGCCCCGCTCCCTTTCCAATCCGACCGTCCCCACTACCCCGAAAGCCGGGCCTGTGAAAGCCAAGGACCGCGATCCCATCGCCATGGGCTCCCGGGATGCCGCGTTCAACCGGTCTGCGGCCTTTCATTACTTTCTCGAGGACAGGTTTGAGGCGGGCGTGGCCCTGAGGGGTACCGAGGTGAAAAGCATCCGTGAAGGCAAGGCCAATCTCCGCGATGCCTACGGCCTGCTCAAAGACGGCGAGGCCTTTCTGCTGAACGCGCATATCGGCCCGTTCTCCCACGGCAATGCCATGAACCATGAGGAACTCCGGACCCGAAAGCTCCTGCTGCACAAACGCGAAATCGAGAAGCTCACCGCCGCCACCAAACAAAAGGGATACACTCTGATTCCTGTCCGTTTCTACTTCAAAAACGGCAAAGTGAAGCTGGAAATTGCCCTCGCCAAGGGCAAGCAGGACTGGGACAAGCGAGAGACGGAACGCAAGAAGGAAACAGACCGCGAGACCAAAGCGGCCATTGCGCGTTCACAGCGACGCTAGCCGTTCCACAGGACGCGGCCGCAATTTCATCTACCATCGCAGAGTGATCTCTAAGCTGCTCTTCCAGGACCCTGCCGGCTTCGCGACCCCGCTGCTCACCGTCTTCGCCGTGGACATCGCCAACGGCAAAGACGCTCAGTCTTCCCCCGCGCTTCTTACCACCTCTGACGCCGTCGGACGCGTGGCCGCTCCCTGGCTCACCTCGGGCGAGTTCAAAGCTACAGCTGGCGAGGCACTTCTGCTCCATGCACCCGCCGGGCTCAAGGCGGAGCGCCTGCTCATCGTGGGCCTGGGCAAGGTGGCGGGGCTGAACGCGCACGAGGTCCGCAAGGGCGCGGGTGTTGCCGTCCGCTTCTGCAAGCCGCGCAGCCTCCACGACCTTGCCTTCAGCTTCCCGGAAGACCATGCTCTGGCCGATGAGCATCTAGACTCGCTTCCCTGCGAGTTGACGGCACGGGCTCTGCTCGAGGGCTCCCTCGTCGCCGACTTCGATATTGACACGTACCGCTCCGACCGCAAGGACAAGAGCATCCACAGTCTTACCCTGCTCTTCACGGAAGGGGAAAGAAAGAACCGCGTCGACGTCCAGACCGGCTTCGATCAGGGCGTGATTTTGGGCGAAAGCCAGAACTTCGCAAGGTCCCTGGTCAACGAACCCGGAAACGTCCTAACGCCTACCGAGTTGGGCCGC
>CAXTGN010000093.1:11829-12683 GCA_964243455.1 uncultured Acidobacteriaceae bacterium | reverse complement strand
AGCAGCGTGAACGTTCCATCGATGTTGGTTTTCAAAAAGGCTTCGGGACCCAGAATGGAACGATCCACGTGGCTTTCGGCCGCGAAATGAACAATGGCCCGAGGCTGATGTTCTCTCAAAATCCTGGACACCAGTTCGGAGTCACAGATGTCACCGTGGATGAAGGTGTAGTCCGGGCGAGACGCCACGGAAGCAAGGGTCTGGAGGTTTCCCGCGTACGTCAACTTGTCAAGGTTGACCACGGGCCCCAGATCTTCGCCAAGCCGCTGGATCACGAAGTTTCCACCAATGAACCCGGCTCCGCCTGTTACTACAATCGTGTCCGTCACGCGTGTTCTCATCTCCTGGTGTGCATTCTCTTTGGGCTTGCCCGGTCATACATCAAGCCTTTCCCTGATCTGAACCGCGCCGTCTTCCCTCTAGGGCGCACTCGGCGGTGCGCAACTATCGATCCGGAGTACATACACACGAGCGACTCAGGACCTTTCGTGCAGATCCGGACGACGGATCTTCTGATTGACTTGCACACTCCAGATTTTAACCGACCCCGTACAGACAGTCTGCCGATAGAACGATCTGGGCATCCTGATACGCGCCGCGCCAGCTGTCGCCGCCATAGACATGGGTGTCAGGTCGGCAGCTCTGCTTCGGAAAAGAATGATCCGAGAGCGTCCTTGCCGGAGATGGACGGGGTACCGATGGACTCCAGCGGCCAGGAGATCGCCAGCGTTGGATCGTCCCAGCGGATGGCGCGCTCTCCCTGGGGATGGTAAAAGCGGGTCGTCTTGTAGGTGACGCTTGCACTCTCCGAGAGCACAAGGAAACCATGTGCGAAGCCCTCGGGAATCCACAGG
>CAXTGN010000093.1:0-11819 GCA_964243455.1 uncultured Acidobacteriaceae bacterium | reverse complement strand
GGTACTCGAGGTTTTCGCCCGTGAGATCGAAGCCTGCCCAACGGCCGAAGTCCGGTGATTCTGAACGAAGATCCACAGCCACATCCCAGATATGCCCCGAAAGGCAGCGGACCAGCTTTCCCTGGGGCTCTCCCAACTGGTAGTGCAGACCTCTCAAGATTCCCCCGCGCGAGAACGATTGGTTGTCCTGAACAAAACGATCGGGCAGGTTGGCAGCGGCGAACGCCTTGGCATTGAAAACTTCCGCAAACCAGCCCCGCTCATCTCCATGCTGCGTGGGCCGGACCAGTTTCACGTCGCTCAGCGGCGTATCGAGAACTTGCATGTATACAGTATGCCCCGCACTCTGACTGCCTGCTGATACACAAAGGTAATTGGAAGCTGATCGAGCGTGCACTCGTGTTCCGGCTTCGGACGTCACGAATGTGTCATGACGCTTACCTCAAGGATGCACAGAGAGATGATCCAGCCAAACGGCCCTGCGGGTTGTGGTCGCCAGAAAGCTCAAGTGCAATCCCCTGCCCCATGAGCAGGGCACCGGAGACGACGTTCTCTCCCTCATCCTCCTGCATCCTGTTCGACCTAGTGCAATTCGCCTGCGGTTGGAGCCTTGTGCTACTACGCGTAGAAGACATGCCGAACTGCCGCCAATAGCGAACCAAGAAGCACGGCTTGCGGTCTATCGTTATCCACGTGGAGCCAAGCGACGCAGTCTTCGAAGATGCCTTGATAGATCACCTACCTCATGGCTACGTAAGGGCAAAGCCTCCGACGTGACTACTGCCGAAGAAGGAGGGACATGAGCCACCAGAACTAGCGCCGTCACAGGAAGCAGCGGAGCACACAAGTACTATGGTTACGGTTACAAGAGCGATCGGCTTCTGCCCAGCAGAAACCCCTTCACAACGAGTGAGACTTCCATGGACAGACGACGTTTTCTGCAATCCTCTTCGGCCTTGGCAGCAGGAGCAGCTTTTACTTCAAAGATCGGTGCCCTGGCACCTGCAGTCGCCCCAGGGCGCAAGGTGTACCCGCTGAACCGCGGATGGCGCTACAACGCCAAAGCAAGCGATGCTGCCCGCGCCCCGGATTTCGACGACTCCCAGTTCACGCCCGTGATTCTGCCCCATACAAATGTCAGGCTGCCGTGGCACAGCTTCGATGAGAAGTCGTACGAGTTCGTCTCCGTTTATCGCCGTCCCTTGCGCCTTCCAGATGATGTAGAGGGCAAGCGGGTCTTTGTAGACTTCGAAGGCGTGATGACGGCGTCCACGGTGTACCTCAATGGGGAAAGGCTCGGCGCATATCTCGGCGGCTATACGCCTTTTTCGTTCGAGCTGACCAGGCACCTGAAGCCGGGGAGTCGCAATCTGCTGGCCGTTGAAGTGGACTCTACGGAACGAGCGGACATCCCACCCTTCGGCAACGAGGTGGACTACTTGACCTTCGGCGGCATCTATCGCGAGGTCTCAGTGCGTGTGGTTCCGCAGGTGTTTCTCGAAAACATCTACGCACGCCCGCAGGATGTTCTCGGATCGAATCCCAGCGTCGCCGTTGAGTGCTTTCTCGATCGCGCGGCGGGCAGCCGTATCGGCCGGCTCTCCCTCCATGCAGAACTCTTCAAGCAGGGCAGCAGTGAGACCATTGCGAAGGCCAGCCTTTCTATTCCCGAGCCAGCCACGAGTACACATGATGAAGCCGATGCGGACCAGGCCCGGGGCGCTCTGCCAACCGCGTCTCCGGTGCCCGGATCCTACACCGTGCTTCTTAAACAGCTTGGGCATATCGATCTCTGGGATCTGGACCATCCGCACTTGTATTCGGTTCGCGTGAGTCTGCTGGCAGATGGGCAGCCCTTGGACGAGGATGAGCGTCGCATCGGGTTCCGCGAAGCCATGTTTACTCCGCAAGGCTTTTCTCTTAATGGCAAGGTCATCAAGTTACATGGCCTGGATAGACATCAGACCTTCCCTTGGGTTGGACAAGCTATGCCTGGACGCGTGCAGAAGCAAGATGCCAAGATTTTGCGCTACGACCTGCACTGCAACATTGTGAGGACTTCCCACTATCCGCAATCACGTCATTTCCTGGACGGCTGTGACGAGGTTGGGCTTCTCGTTCTGGAAGAGATTCCAGGATGGCAGCACATTGGACCAAAGCCCTGGCAGGACATTGCCGTCGATAACGTTCGACGCATGGTGCGCCGGGATTGGAACCACCCCTCGATTGTTCTATGGGGTGTACGCATCAATGAATCCCGCGATAACCATGACTTTTACGTGCGCACGAACGCGGTAGCGCATGCCCTGGACACCGCCCGCCAGACCGGTGGCATTCGCTACTTTCAGGAATCTGAGTTTCTGGAAGATGTCTTCACGATGAACGACTTCGGCTTTCCGCTTCAGAAGCCGAACCATCCGCGATATCTAAACACGGAGTTCGTCGGCCACACATTCCCCACCAAGACCATCGACAGCAAAGAGCGTCTGCAGGAATTGGTGGTTCGCCACGCCCGCGTCCACGACGCACTGGCGTCCGATCCGCAGTATGCCGGAGGCATCGGATGGTGCGCCTTCGACTACAACACCCACGCCAAGTTCGGCTCAGGTGACCGCATCTGCTACCACGGCGTGATGGATATCTTTCGGACGCCGAAGTCGGCCGCGGGCTTTTACAAATCGATGTGCTCGCCGGAGGAGGAGATCGTGCTGGAGCCCGCGTTCCATTGGGCTCGCAACGACGAATCGGTGGGCTTCAGCACGGCGATGATCTCCTCCAACTGCGACCACATCAAGATGTTCGTCGATGACGGAAGGGGATTTCGCCAGGTCGGCGAAGGCGATCCCGACCGCAAGCAGTTCCCTCACTTGAAGTACGCACCCTTCAACATCAACCTGGGCGAGCAACTTCGCGACTGGGGTGATCTGCGCATCGATGGCTTTATCGGCGGCAAGCAGGTGATCTCCAAGAGCTACTCGGGAAAGGGCGTCGATCAGCAATTCATGCTGCTGCCCGATGACACGGAACTTCTTGCCGATGGCGCCGATGCCACCCGCGTTGTGCTGCGTGCTGCCGATGAGTTTGGGAAAGTACGTCCGTTTGCAAACGACGCCATTCGCTTTGAGCTCGAAGGTTCTGCGCAGATCGTTGGCGATAACCCGTTTGCTCTCGTGGGCGGCACAGGCGCGATCTGGATCCGCGCCGGCGAACATGCTGGTTCTGTGCGGCTTCGTGCGACCCATCCAGTGCTGGGCCCGAAGGAGGTCGTTTTCACGCTGACCGCGGTCGGTGAAGAGACGGTATAGCAAGAGCTCGCGAGGGAACGCTCGTCAGCGTCCCTTCGCTGGAATCAGTGGTCGAGCGGTGGCCCTCAGTGCCCGATCACCTGCACGATGTTCTTGTCGGGACCGCTCCAGGCCGCAGCTCCGTCATGCTTCAGAGTTTGTGCTGACTCGTCCCAATGCAGTGTTGTGACCGAGCCCTTTCCCTGCTCATACGCATACGTGGTTCCGTCATCCGCAAACAGAGTAAAGTTTGCGTCTGCTCCTGGATAGACTCGTATGGAAGCGATCGTCTGCTTCTGATCGGTGCTGTCAATCGCGGAGCCAAGCGGCACGATGGACCCCGCCCGAACAAACAAAGGAAGCGTATCGATCGGCGCACTCACGTCAATCGTCTGGCCTCCCTTGGACCGTTCGTTGGTCCAATAGTTGTACCAATCGCACCCGGCTGGCAGATACACCTTGCGATGTGTGGCACCCTGCTCGGTGACCGGAGCGACCAGAAAGGCCGGCCCAAACATGTACTCGTCTGCAATATTGGACACGTTCGGATCGTCGGGAAAATCCATGAACAATCCGCGCATAAACGGAGCGCCTGTCTTGTAACTCCCATATCCGAGTGAGTAGGTGTAGGGCAACATCTGGTACCGCAACCGCAGATACTTCGAAAGAATCGGTTCCGCCTGTTTGCCATACGACCAGACCTCGTTGTGATTCCGCTCTCCATGAGCCCTCATCACAGGCTGAAAGGCTCCCCACTCGAACCAGCGCACAAAGAGTTCGGGATAGTCCTCGTAATTACCCACGGTGCCCCGCACATCCGAAGGATCGATCAGCGGCGTGTGCTGCGCATGGTAACTGGCAGGCAGCGAAGGCGAAAAGAAGCCGGCAATATCGGTATCCCAGTACGGCATGCCGGAGGCCGTGAAGTTCAAACCTGCCGGGATGGAACGCTTCAGCATGTCCCAGGTGGAGGTGATGTCGCTGGACCAGAAAACGGTTCCGTTCCGTTGCGCCCCCAGATACGCTGCGCGGGCAAGGATCATCACGCGACGGCTGTCTCCAAAGTCGCGCCGAAAACCGTCATACACGGATGCGGTGTGGAACAGAGGGTAGACGTTATAGAAACGAGAACCCGACCCGACAAAGAAGACGTCCTTCGCCGGATCGATGTCAGGCTCCGTCTCGTCGAGCCATAAATAATCGAAGTGGTAGGGCTTGATGTAGCGATCCCTGATGCTCTCCCAAAACCATCTCGCGGCTTCTGGGTTCGTGGTGTCGATGTTTGGGCCGATGGCGTCTTTGAAGCCTCCTGAGTCCGGCACGCCTTGGGCGTTATGGATCAGCCATCCCTTTTTCTTGAGCATGTCGTAGAAGCGGGTATCCGGGGCGTAGTGAGGCCACACGCTCAGCAGCGTTTTTACACCCGTCGCATGCAGTTGGTCGTTCATGGCAGCTGGATCAGGCCACCTGGCGGGATCAAGATCCATCTCGCCCTGCTTGGTCATGTTAAGAAAATCCACAACGACGACATCCAGCGGCAGTTGGCGGTCGCGATATCCCTTCGCCACCGCCAGGATCTGATCCTGTGTCGGGTAGATGGCTTTGCTTTGAATGTAGCCATAGGTCGACTTCGGCAGCAGATGGGTCACGCCCGTGATTTGGCGATAGCCCGTATAGATCTCATCGCTGGTGTCACCCGCAATGACAAAGAAGGAAACACGGTCCCCAATCTCCGAAGACCAGACATTCTGCTCATTGAAGCCGAGATCGATCGTGGTCTTGGAAGGATTATCCCAGATGAGTCCGTAGCCTCGGCTCGATACCATGAACGGCACGCAAACGTTCTGTCCCCCGATCGCGGAGTAATCGTGCCAGCAGCGAACCTGATGGCCTCGCAGATCGAGAGTGCCCTGTTGCTGCTGACCGAGACCGTAGTAGTGCTCGCTCGTTGGCGAATCGAACGTTGCGGAGACGCGATAGCCTGGGTCCTCCTGAGTCGCTTGCTGAGTGGGCGCTTCCGGCCTATTCGGGACCATGGACCAGTGGCGCATATCCAGGAGCGGCTTCCCCCCTGCTGTCGTGATGACGATATCGTCGTCACTCGGCGCGTTCCTTGGACCACCCCCGAAGTAGTGATCGCGCAGCGCTTGGTTCAGGTCGTCCAGCGGCATGCGATGCGGGGCGAGCGATGCGGGCAAGTGGTCGGGAGAGATATGAACCGCCATGCGCCCGGAGCGAAAAACCTCGTTCCCGGAAGGGTCCTGCTCATGCGCCCAGCCTGTCTTCGACGGCGTCCCGACCACTCCATAGCCCGCCGATGCAGCCGCAAGCTGTTTGGTTTTGCTGAGCGTAATGCGAAGGATGTTCGGTGCGTACGGTTCCAGCACCAGGGTTCTTCCATCCCGGTCCAGGACGAAACTGTTGTCCTGGACCTGAGCTCTCAAGGATTGAACTCCTGCAAGAGAAACAACCAGCGGAATGGTAGCAACAAGTGGTCGGGAGAAGAACCAAAGCAAACCCACACGTATGCGGTTCTTCGTCTGCTTCTTGGGGACTGGATGGATCGTACGTAAGCTTTGCATTTCGCTCTCACAAAACAGCGTCAAACCGAAGTGACGGCTTTCTTCTTGGATCTGAAATGAAGCGGATTCTATGAGGCAAGCGTTTACATTGTCAAAGAAACTCGTCGGTCGCCGTGAATGCTTGACTTTCACCAGGAAACAGCGCCTCCGGACCACTCCCTTCGGGATGTGGGTCGAGTGCTCGCGATGGCACAGATCTATGGCTGCTGCGGGCTCGTTGTGGCTGGGCTTGTGCTCGTCGGCGACGTAGAGGTGGGCGACGTAAAGGAGTTCCCAAACGTGGAGCCGGTAGCGCCGTTGGGCTGACCATTGATGCCTGTGCCGAAGCTGGAAGCGGGCTGTGAGCCCAGAGCCCCACTGCCCATGCCAGCGTTGGTCTGGCCCTTCTGATAGAGCTGCTCGATGCGCGGGTCGTACCAGAACTCCCATGTATCATAGGTGCTCTGCTGATTCGGCGTGCTGATGGAGGTGCCGGTCCTTGCAGTGCCGACACCGATGATGGCGCCACCACCGCCCAGACCGCTGGACCCCGTACTGCCAGTGGCACCCGAGCTGCCGAAGAGTCCACCAGAGCTCCCCGGCGTTGTGGAGGTCGTGCTGGCGCCCTGAAAGCCGCCAGCCAGCGGTGAAGTGGCGCCAATTGTTGATGTCGAGTTCGTGCCCCCGATCGGCGTGCCGATCCCGGAGCTCATACCGGCTGCGGAGCCCAGCCCGCTCGACGCGATTCCGCCAAGCTCCTGGCCGAAGAAGCCCTTGACTGTCGTCTTTTGTTCTCCAAGATGAAGGAGTTTCCAATCGCTCTTGCCTGTCAGGGGATCCACGTATTCCTGACGGAGGAACCGTATGTTGTTGGTGTTCTTTAGGGCGTCGATCGAGGGAGGATAGGTGTGAGTCTTACGGTAATAGAGCCGGATCGCCCGCACGTATTGCTGTGCGCGGTGCTGGCTTTCGATCTCCTTCTGACGACGGAGATCCTTTGCCACAACCGGCGCCGCCACCGAAAGCGCGATGAGCACAAGTGCCACCATCACAATCACGGCCACGAGCATATAGCCCGCTTCGGCATCGGTCTCGCGGCTACGGGATGGGCTGGGCTGTGTCAGAAGCAGATTCCTTCGCTACGCTACGGAATGACAAGAGTTGGAGCCCCCTGCACGGAAGAAGCGGCTCCCTGAACGGATCGACGGGCCACTGCACACCAACAGCTTACTGCTGCTGCAGCGGCACAGTTTGCGTGTTGTTGCTGCCGAGATCTGTGACCTGTACCCCGAACGCGGAGATCTGTCCCACCCTGAAACGCTTAGCCACAACATCTCCGGGCGCAGCAAGAAACACATCGTCCCCGGAGAGCAGGAAGGCTTGCTTCGCTCCGCCGCCCCGTTGCACCGTGCCAAAGAACTTTAGCGGAATCGGCGGTGGCGGTGGCGGTCCGGTATACGCGGGAGGAGGCGGAGGTCCCTGAGGGCCGGGGCGCGCCGAGGGCACGTCTCTCGGGATGGCCGCGACGGGAGCCACGTAGGTTGCTGAAAAGATGTTGCGGCCTGAGCCGGAGTACACAAGGCTCTCAGTGCGGAGCATCGCTGCCTGGTCCAGCGAAGGGTCCAGGCTGGCGGCGCTGGTGGCCAATTTCTGAGCAGCAACCCCGGGAATCGCTCCAGAGCCCCCCGTGGCCGGGCGTGCACTTTGAGCGGCGGCCGAGGACCGTACGGGCGTGGGCGTGTTCGTTACGGGAGCAATGGCCGGCGGCGGCGTACTGGGGCCACTGTCGAAAATGGAAGAGACGTTGTACACAACGCCGGACAACGCCACCGCGGCAAGGAGGCCGAGCGTGATGGTTTTCTTGCGGTTCTCCGCACCGGCCTTCACTGCGGACCTCCCCCGGCTGCTTCCGGTGCGGTCTCAGCCGCGATGGCCGGAGGTGCCTCGCCCGCGACTTCGTTCGGCCCAGGAGCTCGCAGGTACGTCGTCAGGCGCACTCGAAGGTTGACCTGTCCGGTCTGTTGCCCAGTCAAAGTGATGCTGCTAATGGTGAAGAAGAGGTGGTCGCGCTCTATAGCATTGATAGCGCCGATGACCGAGCGGTACTCGCCTGAAAGGGAGGCATCGATATGCACCTCGGTCAGAGCATAAGGGGCGCTCAGCACGGGAATATAAGAATACTGACCGCGGCTGTAACGGACGCCCTCGCGGGTGGTGAGCGATCCTAGTTCAGTCAGCACCTGCGAAAAGGCAAACGGCAGACGGTGCGCGTAAAAGCTGTCGGCCTGTACCGTGGAGTCGGCCAGCTTCGTGTCGATGCCCTGCAATGGACGAGCGGCAATCCTTGCCGCCGTCAGGGTCGTTTGCTGCTGGGCTATCACCGTGGGATCGCTGTTGCTCACAGCCTGCCACGCCAGAAAAAGGTGGATCAGGAGAAAGAGATTAAGGATCGAGAGTGCGGCAACCCCGGCGAAATGCAGGTTTACGGCAGTCAGCAACTGCCGCGCGCGGGCGGTCAGGCGTGGCGCCCGACGGAGCACGGAAGAACTGTTTGGAGGAGGAATCACAACAGCAGTGCTCATTGCGCGCCTCCCGGAGCTGTCGTCGGCGGCAGGGGACCGTTGTAGGGCTTAAGCCTCAAGCCATACGGCGGATACCCCTTCTTCAGGTTCGTGGCAGGCCTGTTTCCAGGAGCGGCGGTCGTGCGCGGCCCGGAGCTCGCCGGAGCAGCGCTGCTCGCGCGGCCATGACCCACCGTGTAGCTTTCGCCGGGGGGCAGCGGGTTGTAATCGGCCAGGATTTCAAACTCCACACCAGGAGGAGCAGCGGGAACCCCCGGATTGACGACCTGTGCCCTTTGGCCGTTGGCGCTGTTACCTTCCTTCAGCTGCGAGGCCTCGGCCGCCAGCCTTGGCTGCAGAAAGCGACGGGAACGCTCAAGATTGCGCACAAGCTGGACGGCGTTGGCGCGCTCGCCCGCCACGCGTAGGCGGATACCGACGTTGCCGTCCGGAGAGACCTGCGGCTCGATGGAAGTGACCTGCACACCGTTGGGCAGCACGTTTTCCAGATCCATCATCACGGCAGTCCAGGAGAAGCTCTTGCGCAGAAAAAGCGCGTTCAGAAAATGCGCACGGTCCAGTACGCGGGCATTGACGGGGTCGCGCATGCGCTGTTCCGTGTGGAGCTTGGACTGCTGCACGCTGATTGTCTGATTGCGCAGAAGATCGAGCTGGAGCTGCTGTCTCGCCGCCTTTGCACTGAGAATATGCGCAGCAATCGCGATGGCAAGACCCACAACGGCCAGGGCGGCCATCGCCAGGCGCAAGCGGAGAAAAAACGGCCGAAGTTCAACAAATGGCCGGGAGGCGAGATTAACCTGGACGCGCATGGTTAGCTCTTCAACGCTCCTGTAATCCCTGCCAGCCATCCACGCTGCACCTGAGAGGTGGTTGCCGACGCGGCGACTGCTGAAGCCTCAACGAGCTCGCGAACGCGCAATCCGTCTTCCTGCGCGAGACCCTGCTCGCGCAGCGTTCGGTTCAGGGCGTCCGCACCCACCGTGCCGGCGCTCAACAGGGTTTCAGGAGAGGCGGAAAGATTGTCCTCAAAGAAGGCGACCGCCACGGATACCGCGCGGGCGATCTCCTCTGCCTGGGCATCGGGAGCCAACGTGTGCACGGGCGGCTCGGGCTCGGCGGCGTAGCTCGAAGGCTGCCGCCGGTCTTCTGACGACACCCCGGTGGAAAGCGTCCTATCGGCACTGGGCGCCACATACGGCGCGTTGTGGAACTGTGCGTCGAGTTCCTGCTGCAGAGTGGGCGACGCGTACGGCGAGCGGCCCACCGGCGCCGCTTCACTGGCGTACATGTCGAAACCGTGTGCACCCTCGGTGGAATAGCTACCCGAACCGGAGGGGCGTCCGTTGTTGAGGATGAGAGGGGGCGTATCCAGACGGGTGATGGCGTCCTGATTCTGCGTGGCTGCCTCAGTCGTAAGGCGATCCTGGTAGGGGTTACGCCCATACTCCGGCAGAGCTTCCTGCGCCGCCCATTCAGCCTCCGTCGCATCGCGATCCACCAACGGCAGCACGTTTCCATTCGACACAGAAGGCTCGAAGAGGGCGGCTGGCAGATTCGCCGGCGTAGGCGCGGCAAACTCGGTTAGCTCCACAGAACAATACCTGCTCGAACGATCGCCGTCGTGACGCCCAGAGTGTGCGCATTCACGACAAGCGAGGCGCCTTCTCCCTCATTCACGGCTGCCAACGCGGCCAGGGTGCTGGGCAGCACGGCGCCGGGTTCGAAACCGGCTTCACGGACGATGGACTCGTATTCACCCAGAACATCCCGCGGCATGGTCACCGCGAGCACGCGGATCATCGCCCGGCTTGTGCTCATGATCTGGAAGCTGACCATGGCATCATCCGTGTCAAAGGGGACCAGCTTTTTCAGGCGAAAGCGAACGATCGGCAGCGCTTCGGAGAGCTTGGTGGGCAGCGCGTCGAAGTCAAGCAGAAGCACACGAACGGCAGCGTCCGGGATCACCATCGTCAGATCGGCGTTGCGGGCGTTCGGGCGGGCCCCCACACTTTCCAGCGTACGCCGAACCGCCGCGATGACCGCGACCCTGTCTGCAATGTTGCCCGGCTTCAGACCAGGCACAATGGCGCTCGGGGCCAGATCTGCTTTGGCAACAGCCGCCAGCGGAAGTCCGGGCTCTGGAGAGCGGCCCGCCACAACACCGCCCGGAAACATCTCACAGGCAAGGCGGGGACGGCTTCCAGAGGTTTTGGGGAGCAGATTCATTGGCTTCTATCTAGAGTAACGTGCAGCCTCACATCCGAGAGCGATGCTGACGGTTGGACGGGCGAGATCCCTGGTCGTCTACTGCCACCTTTGGGGCAGCGCGATCGTGATCATGAGCGTCCTGCGGTCGTCAGAGTAACAGGTGCTGCCGTCAGGTGAGCTCGAACTCCGCCACACACAAGCTATATAAGCCGCCTGGACCGTTCGGCGGTGTAGCCGGGCTGGGCACACCGGGGCGCTGCGGGCGCCAATTGGCAGAGTAGAACAGCGACAGCTTGCGCGAGCCCTGCTGAAGAAACTTGCTGGGCATACAAACAAAGTAGGGCTGGCCGCCCATACTGGTGAGTCGCGTGACTGTGTGCCACGGTCCGGTGAGGCTGGCACTCTCAACCACCCAGGTGTCGTACGGACCCGAGTCCCCATCCGCCCAGCCGATGCAAAGAAAGCCGAAATAGCGTTTCAGGTACGGATGGTAGGTGATGTTCACGCAGCCAGCGCCGCCTGGCCAGGAGAACACCGGTGCGATGCGGGCGAAGTCATGCGTCCAGAGGGGCTTGCCCTCACCGTCATGACCAGCAAAGAACTCCCATGCTTTTGGGTCGTTCATTGCCTGCGGCGAAGGCCGAACCCGGGCAAGCGAAACCGCGTCTCCACTCGACCAGTTCACAATGCCTTCCGGGTCATAGGTCCCGTGGCCGACCAGGTAGGCGTTTCCGTCCGGCGAGTGCTCCAGCTCGCGGCCAAAATCGACAAAGTGCGGCGTTCCCATGCGGATGGGCGCACCGCCCGAACAGCGGCCCGTCTCCGGGAAGAGCGGGCGCCTGTCGTCGAAGGGCGTGGCGGTCCAGGTCGTGCCGCGATCGTGCGAAATCCGGAAGCCACCAAAACCTCCCAGTTCATACGTGATCGGCACGCTGTGCGCGTTCAACCAACGATGGCAGAAGTAGCCGCCGTAGTACCAGACGCCCTTGAAGAAAAGATTGGCGCAAGGATAAAAGCCCTCGTAACGCTCGGTGGACCGCGCGAAAGGTGGCAAAGGTTCCACAGAAAGGGCCAAAGCATCGCTGCCGGTCAGGATGGCATTACCGGTAGTTGTCGACTTGTCCCGTTGGGTGACGATGCGCCCGTGCACGACGCTGAGGCCGAGGTCGCGAAACCAGCGCTCC